>CAXSHC010000183.1:0-5799 GCA_964236745.1 uncultured Acetobacteraceae bacterium | reverse complement strand
CGGCGTCGGCCACCGTAGGGGAATCGGGGCCGGACTTCGCCGTACCCGGAACCGGGGCGGCCGCCTGCGGCGGGACCGGCGACGCCGCCGGCAGCGCTGCCGAGCCCTGCCCGGGGGAAGCCTGCTCGGGGGAAGCCCGCACCGCCGGAGCTTGCACCGGTGCCGGGCTGGCCGCCGGAGCCACCGGAGGAGCGTCCGCATGCCGCGCGGCATCCACTTCCGCCTGCAGCGCCTGCGGGTTCGCCGCTTCCGGTCCCGGCGCCAGCGCTTCCGCCGCCGGGCCGTTGGTCTGCGCCACCTGCGTGCTCATCACCTGCATGCCGCCGGGATCGACCGGCTTGACCCGGACCGGACCCGGCAGCGGCTCGATCACCGGGATCCCGCCTTCCGCGTGATGGCCGAGCAACGACCAGCCCCCCACCGTCACCACCAGAAGCGTGCCGATCCCGCCCGCGATCAGCGCCAGCCAGCGCGTGCCCTCGTCCATTCCCGACCGGCGCGAAGCGCGCGGTGGTGCCGCCGCCGCACGCCGTGCCGCTTCCCGCTCCTCGGCGACCAGATCCCGATCGACCAGGCTCATCGCATCCTCAACCGGCTCTTCCTCACCGCATCTCCCGTCACCGCATTTCCTCGACCGGCTCCACGCCCAGCACCGCCAGCCCCGACCGGATCACCGTGGCTGTCGCTTCCACCAGCGCCAGCCGCGCCCGCGTCGACTCCGGCTGCCCGGCCTGCAGGAAACGAAGCGTCGCATCATCGCGCCCGCGGTTCCACAACATATGAAAGTCGCCGGCGAGGTCGTTGAGATAGAACGCGATCCGGTGCGGCTCGCGGGCCAGCGCCGCCGCTTCCACCATTCTCGGCCAGTGCGCCAGGCGCCGCAGGAGCGCCAGCTCGGCGTCCGCCTCCAGCCCGTCGAGCGGCGCCTGCGCCAGCGCCTCGGGCGTGATCGGCCCGAGCCCGGGCATCTCCGCCGCCCGCAGCACCGAGCGACAGCGCGCGTGGGCGTATTGCACGTAGAATACCGGATTATCCCGCGTCTGCGCCACCGCGAGGTCGAGGTCGAACTCCATCTGCGCGTCGGGCTTCCGCGTCAGCATGGTGAAGCGCACCGCGTCGCGCCCTACCTCGTCCAGCAGGTCGCGCAGCGTCACGAAGGTGCCCGCTCGCTTGGACATGCGCACCGGCTGCCCGTTCTGGATCACGTGCACGATCTGGCACAGCACCGCCTCGAACGCGACCGCCCGCCCCGGCGCATACGAGGGTGCAATCGCCGCCACCGCCGCCCGCATGCGCGACACGTAGCCGCCGTGGTCCGCGCCCAGCACGTCCACCACGATGTCCGCGCCGCGCGCGATCTTGTCGCCGTGGTAGCCGATGTCGTTGGCGAAGTACGTGTTGCTGCCATCGGCCTTGCGCAGCGGCCGGTCCACGTCGTCGCCGAACCGCGTGGCCCGGAACAGGGTCTGCGGCCGCGCTTCCCAGTCCGCCGTCACCTTGCCCTTCGGCGGCTCCAGCACCCCCTCGTACAGAAGCCCCGCCGCCCCGAGCCGCTCGATCGCCTCGTCCGCCGCCCCGCGCTCCAGGATCTCGCGCTCGGAGGTGAACACGTCATGGGTCACGCCCAGCTGCGCCAGGTCCTCCCGGATCATGCGCAGCATCCAGTCGAGCGCGAACGCTCGCACCGTGTCGAACCAGGCCGGCGGCGCCGCCGGCCGCCGGTCCGGTCCGGCCAGCGCGTCCCCGTGCGCCTCCGCCAGCGCCGCTCCGACCGGCAGGAGGTAGTCGCCGCGGTACTGCATCCCGCCAGGCACCAGCGCCTCGAACTCGTCCTCCGCGACCGGCGTGCCGAGCGCCTGCAGGTAGCGCCAGTACGTGGCCCAGGCGAGTGCCGCCACCTGGGCGCCGGCATCGTTGACGTAATACTCCTTGACCACCCCGAACCCCGCCTTGATCAGCAGGTTGGCCAGCGCGTCGCCCACCACCGCGCCCCGGCAATGCCCGACATGCATCGGCCCGGTCGGGTTGGCCGACACGTACTCGACGTTCACCGTGAGCCCCCGCCCCGCTTCGCCGTCGCCGAACGCTTCCCGCGCCCGCAGCACCGCGGGCAGCACCGCGCGCAGGGTGGCAGGCTGCAGGGTGATGTTGACGAAGCCCGGTCCCGCCGGCACAGCCGACGCCACCCCGTCGGCACGCCCGAGCTCGGCCGCCAGCGCCGCCGCGACCTCCGCCGGCCGCCGCCCCGCGGGCTTCGCCGCCAGCAGCGCGGCGTTGGTCGCCATGTCGCCATGCGCCGGATCCCGGGCCGGTGTCACCTCCACCCGCGCCGCCACCTCCGCCGGCAGCCCGGGCACCACGCGTGCCAACGCCTCAACCACGAGGATGCGGAACGAGGCGAACAGGTTGTCGGACATGGCGATCCCTTCGGGCATGCGGCACCGGGTTTCAGCCCGGTCCCGTCCCGCCCGTCAATCGCCCTGCACCTTCAAGAGCCGACGCGGACGCGCTATCTATCATCCCATGGACACCCTGACCCTCGCACCCCCCGCCGCCATCCGCTTCACCGTGTCCGAGCGCGCCGCCGTGCGGATCGCCGAGATCGTGTCCGGACAGCCCGGCAGCACAGGTCCCGACGCCCAGGCGCTTCGCGTCGCCGTGCTCGCCGGCGGCTGCAGCGGCTTCCAGTACAGCTTCAAGCTCGACCCTGCCGTCGCGAACGACGACGCGATGATCTCCGCCGGCCGCGCCCGCGTGGTGGTCGATCCCGTCAGCCTCGACCTGCTGGGCGGCGCCGAGCTCGACTACAGCGACGCGCTGATGGGCGCCCACTTCACCGTGCGCAACCCGAACGCCACTTCTTCCTGCGGCTGTGGCACCAGCTTCTCGATCGACTGAGCCCTTCGCGGAACCGCTGCCCGTGAAGCTCGCCACCTGGAACGTCAACTCAATCCGTCAGCGCCAGGCCCACGTCGCTGCCTGGCTCGAAGCCAACACGCCCGACCTCCTGCTGCTCCAGGAGATCAAGTGCGAGGCGGCGGCCTTTCCCGTCGATGCCTTCCGAGAACTTGGCTACGACAGCACCGTGGTCGGCCAGAAGGCCTATAACGGCGTCGCGGTTCTGTCCCGCCTGCCCGTCGCCGTCACCCACCGCCACCTGCCCGGTCTCGCTTTGCCGGACACCGGCGAGCATCAGGCGCGCTATGTCGAGGTGCGCGCGGGCGACATCACCGTGGGCAACCTTTACCTCCCCAACGGCAATTCCGGCGGCCCCGATGGGTATGCTGCCAAGCTCGCCTGGATGGACGCCCTGGTCACCCACGCCCGCACCCTGCTTGGCCAGGAGACCGACTTCGTGCTGGCCGGCGACTACAACGTGTGCCCTACCGACGAGGACTTTGCTCCCAACACCGTTGGCGCTGCGGACGCGCTGGTGCGTGTCGAAACCCGCCAGCGGTTCCAGGCGCTGCGCTGGCTTGGCCTGACCGACGCGGTGCGCGCTCTCGTGCCACGCGGTCCGGTCTATACTTTCTGGGACTACCAGGCCGGATGCTGGCCCCGGAACCTCGGCCTGCGCATCGATCACGCCCTGCTCTCTCCCCGCCTCGCCGAACGCCTCCTCACCGCAGTTCCCGACCGTGCCGAGCGCGATCGCCCTCAGCCGTCGGACCACGTGCCGCTGGTTGTCGAGTTCGCCTGACGACACGAGCCCGCTTCGAAGCGAGGAGGTGCGGAGGTATGGCGCGATCTCGCTTTCTGAGAGCTGACCTGGAACGCGAGGCCAGTGCCCTTCGACGCTGCGATGTGACTCTTGGGGGTAACGCTGCGGGTCCTCATGCCGAGGCGGCAGAACCGCCAGCTTCTATCCCGGATCCCGCGCCACCGCAGGCGTCATGTCGGCCGCCACCAGCGTCCCATCGTAGCCCTTGTGCAACGCCCCCTGGAACCGCGCCGCCCAATCCTGCAGCTTCCGGATCGGACCGCCGTGATCACCCAATACGACCGTCACGATCCGCCAGCCGCTGTCGTTTGAACGCGCGAAGGTGGTGGCCAGCATGTGGTCAGGCACCGCCACGTGCCGCTCGCCCAGCTGCGCCAGCGCGCGCGGCAACAAGCCCTCCGCCACCGGCACGGCGGCGGCGGCGTGCATGTCTACAGAATGGATGGCCCAACACTCGTGGGTCAGTGGGCTTCGGCCAAGAACCACCGGCGCGATCGAACCGGCCAGCTGGCCGGGATTGACGCAGACCGGCGGCACCTCGACCGACCCCGTCGCGCCGCTCATGACGGCCGGCGCCTCGACCTCCATCAACCCGGTCAGGTGGCTGTCCACCACGCGGACAAACAACGTCGCCTGATCCATCTCGGCGCCGCCGCCGCGGTCCAGCACCAGTTCTTGCCAAGTCCCGGCCGGCAGCGGCAGCAACCGTCCGGCGAAGTGGATGATCCCCTGCTGCTGCGGCGCGTCCGGCGGCAGCGTGTGCCAGATGCCCTCGCCGGGCGGGGCGGCAGGCGGTCGCGGATGGAAGCGCGCCATCGTGGCGCCGGCGGACGCGCCGCCCCGCGTCCAGAACAACGGCGGGACGCGTGGTAACGACGGCGGGAACATCGCCGCCAGCCCGGTGAACGCGACTGCCGTCACCACGCACGCGCGCCAGGCCGGCGCACGACGCCACAGCCGACCGAGCACCGTCATCGCCGCCCGCTCAGCGTTCCGCCGCCAGCGCCGCCGGCGCTGCGCGATCGGTTGCCGTCAGGTCGGCGATCCGTGTGACGATGCCGGTTTCGCCCTTCTCCAGCCTGACCCGTCGTGCTCCCTGCTGACGCGCCTCGATCAGCCCGTCGCTGACCATCTCCTCGATCGAGCGCACCAGATCCCGCGCGCTGGCGCCCTGCCCCAGCCGGTCCTGTCGCTGCATCACCTCGAACAGGAGCGCCGGATCGATGCCGCCTTCGGCGATGTCCAGCCCATAGCTCGCGATCATCGCCTCGATTTCGAGCGCCGCCACGCGCGCCACGTCCAGCCCGACCAGCGCCCGGAACACGAAGATGCGGTCAAGCCGGTTCAGCACCTCCGGCGCGAACCCCGCCAGGCGCAAGGCATCCACCGAAGCCTGCCGCATCGCGTCCGGATCGCCCGCGTAGCGCTCGGCGATCTCTCCCAGCGCGTCGGTGGCGATGTTGGAGGTCAGTACGAAGATCGCCCGCGTGGTCGACACCTGCGAGCCCACTGATGCCTCGGTGACATGCCCGTCGTTCCAGGCGCTCAGGAACTTCTTGAACACGTCGGGATGTGCCTTCTCGATCTCGTCGAGCAGCACCACCGCATCCGGCGTTTCCTTCAATCCCCCGGTCAGCTTGCCGTAGCTGTCCGAGCCTACATAGCCCTTCGGCGAGCCGAACAACTGCGTCGCCGCATGCGGCGCGCTCATCTGCGTCATGTCGAAGTGCAGCAGCTTGCGCCCGAGCGCGTGCGCCAGCCGCTTGGCGAGATAGGTCTTGCCGGTGCCGGGCGGCCCGGCCAGCAGGAAGATCCCCACGGGCTTGCCGCGCACCTGCAACGCCAGGCGTCGACGCAGCTGCTGCGCCACATCCTCGCACACCTGGTCCTGCCCGATGACCTGCGCCCGAAGCGTTTCCGACAATGCCACGGCGTCGATCACCGTCGCCTTTTCCTGCCGCGACAGCATCTCCTCGAGCGCGTTGCGGTTGGTCAGCCGGGCCAGAACGTCCATCATCCATCCCCGTTTTCTGCGACGTTTCCAGGTAGCGCGAAGCCCCGCCTGCCGCTCCCGCCGT
>CAXSHC010000182.1:0-6454 GCA_964236745.1 uncultured Acetobacteraceae bacterium | reverse complement strand
GAGCTCGGCTTCCGTCAGGCCCGCCCCGAAGTCGCGGCCGAGGTCGGATGCCGACCGGGCATCGCCCAGCAGGACGCGAGCCCGGGTGCCATACAGCCGCAGCAGCCGACGGAGCTGCGCCCGGGGCAGGAAGCCGTAGTCTGCCTGCAATGCCGTCAATTCCCGGTCGAAGCCGTCGCGCGGGAAGTCGCCACCGGGCAACGGCACCGTCCCGGTCCAACCGGCCGGCTTGCCTGACGGACGCGGCAGCTGCGTGTCCAGCTTCGCCAGCACCGCCTCGGCCAGGCGGCGATAGGTGGTAATCTTGCCGCCGAAGATCGTCAGCAAAGGTGGTGCGCCGTCATCGGCATCAAGCTTCAGCACGTAGTCGCGTGTGGCGGCCTGGGCGGCGGAACCGGATGCCTGCTCGTGCTCGGCATAAAGCGGCCGCACGCCGGAATAGGTCCAGCACACCATGTCGGGGGTGACCGGGCGCAGCAGGTAGTCGCTGGCGGACCGGCACAGGTATGCGATTTCCTCATCCGAGGCGGCCACCTTGGCCGGGTCGCCCTCGTAGTCGCGGTCGGTGGTGCCGATCAGGGTGAAATCTTGCTCGTACGGGATGACGAAGAATATCCGCTTGTCGTCGTTCTGGAAGATGTAGCAGCCGTCATGGTCGTACAGCCGCGGCACCACGACGTGGCTGCCCTGGACCAGGCGCACGGGTGCCCGGCTGTTGTCGCGCACCACCGTCTGCACCACGCTGTCGACCCAAGGGCCGGCTGCGTTGATCAGGGTGCGAGCCTGGATCACGCGCTGCTCGCCGTCCTCGCGCTGCAGCGTGAGCCGCCACAACCCGTCCGTCTTTTCGGCCGACGCGCAGCGCGTACGGGTCACGACCGTGGCACCCAGGGACACGGCAGCGGCGGCGTTGAGCACCACCAAGCGGGAGTCTTCCACCCAGCAGTCGGAGTACTCGAAACCGCGCTTGAACACCGGCTTGAGCGGCTCGCCTACCTTGTCGCGGTGGAGGTCGACCGAGCGGGTCGGCGGCAGGCGCTTCCGGCCGCCGATGTTGTCGTAAAGGAACAGGCCGAGCCGGAGCAGCCATTGCGGGCGCAGCTTGCGATGGTAGGGCAGCACGAAGCGGAGCGGCCAGACGATGTGCGGCGCGATGCCCCACAGCACCTCGCGTTCGCGCAGGGCTTCGCGCACCAAGCGGAATTCGTAGTACTCAAGGTAGCGCAGGCCGCCGTGGATCAGCTTGGTCGAGGCCGACGAGGTGCCGGAGCCGAGGTCGTTCTGTTCGCACAGGAACACCCGGTGGCCGCGGCCGGCCGCATCGCGCGCCACGCCGCATCCGTTGATGCCGCCGCCGATGATGGCGATGTCGTAGATCTGTGGTTCTGGCGTGACGATCACCGACGACGTTCCCGGACGTGCGCGTTCGATACCGCGCTTGGTTCGAATGATGTTCTGTCATGCGCAAAGCGAACAGGCAAGCGCGCTGGCTCCGGTGCAGGAGCCCGGTTCAGGACGATGCTTCGGTGTCTTCCGGACCGGTCTCGATCACCTCGACGCTGGCGTTGCGGCACAGGGTGACGAGGTCAGCGGACGGCAGCCGGTCGGTGATGAGGATGTCGATCTCCTCCAGCCGAGCGATGCGGACCGGGGCGCGACGGCTGAACTTGGAGCTGTCCGTCACCAGCATCACGCGGCGAGCGTTCTCGATGATGGCGCGCGATACCTGCACCTCGCGCAGGTCGTAGTCGAGCAGGGTGCCGTCGGAGTCGATCGCGGAGGTGCCGATCACGGCGATGTCGGCCTTGAACTGGCAGAACGCGTCGGCGGCGAGGCGGCCGACGATGCCGCCGTCGGAAGGGCGCAGGGTGCCGCCGGCGACGATCACCTGGATCGCGGTGTTGCGGTAGAGCTCGAGGGCCACGTTCATGTTGTTGGTGACCACCAGCAGGCCGGCGCGGGTGGCGACAGCGCGGGCGACCTCCTCGGTGGTGGTGCCGAGGTTGAGGAACAGGGAGGTGTTGTCGGGGATCAAGGCGGCGGCGGCTTCGCCGATCAAGCGCTTTGCGTTCTGGGCGACCTGCTTGCGGGCCTCGTAGGCGAGGTTCTCGACGCCCGACGCGATGATGGCGCCGCCGTGGACGCGGCTGATCACGCGGGCATCGGCGAGCTCGTTCAGGTCGCGGCGGATGGTCTGGGGGGTGACGGCGAAGCGGGCGGCGAGGTCCTCGACGGTGAGGCGGCCGCTTTCGCGCAGCAAGGCGGTGATGTCCTGCTGGCGGCGGGACAGGGTGCGGGGGGAGCGGTCTTCGATCACCGGCGGGGCTCAGGCGGCATCGGCGACGCCGAGGTTGAAGGCGATGGAGATGCGGAGCGCGGTGCCGCGGTAGGGGCGGACTTGGTGGAACAGCCAGGACGGGAACAGGAACAGCAGGCCGGGGCGCGGGCGGATGGTTTCGCCGCTGCCGGCAGAGGCGCCGTCGTCGCCGGCGAACTTCAGGGCAGGGGCGTACATGGCGGGTGTGGCGCCGCGGGGATCGAGCATCTCGAACTCGCCGCCGAGGCTGGGGTCTTCGGCGCAACCGCCGTCGTCGACGTAGTAGGTGCCGGACCAGAAGGCGCCGGGGTGGTAGTGGCTGATGTTGGCGTCGCCGGGGCCGTTGACGTTGGCCCAGGCCTGCATGGTCCAGCGCGGGCGGACAGGCTGGCCGTGGCGGTCGGCGGTGAGCTGGGTGGCGACCTGGCGGGCGAGGTCGAGCACCTCGGTGGCGGGGGGGCCGCCCCAGTCGGGGAGGTCGCGGGGGGAATGCCAGCCGCCAGCGTTGGAGGCCTGGACGGAGGCGGTGGCGTCGCGCCTGGCGAGGATGGCGGCGCGCAGGGCAGTGTTGCGGGCGGTGGCGTTGGGGAGCTGGACGGCGGCGACGGGGGTGGCGAAGAGGCCGCGCACGGCGATGTCGGGCATCGGGAGGTGTCCAGGGCGGCCGAATGTTCGGTTGGGGACGGAATATGCGAACATGATGCGCGGAAAGCGCGTGGGGGGGAATGGGGGATACAAACGGGGCGAAGGTGGAAGTGGGAAGGGACGTGGTGGATGGTGATCGTGGTTGCGGCGGCGGAGTGATGAGATTGGGGTAGATGTGACGGATCGGGGGATGGGGGTGGTTTCGAGGGGCGGGATCGAATGGTTCCTAATCCGGTCATCGTGTTGAAGGTCGTCAGCCCGTTCTCGATCCGGGAGGATCGGATCCTCAAGCCGGCGGATTGTGCCGCGGTCGCATCCATCAGACAGGATGCGATCGCCGAGTAGCCGTTGTCGGGCTTACGGTGCTTTAGCGTGACGGAGACGAGCCTTGGCACTTTCAGACCATGAAAGTGGGGGACGCTCTGGCGCTGCCGGATATTAGGATCGAGGTCGTGGTCGATAGCTTCTACGTACGCGTGAGCCTGAAGGGGGCAGCGGCGGAGTGATTGGCTGATAGCAGCTGGTCCGCTTTCGATTACACCGTCGCAGAAATCGGACACCCGGCCCTGGTGCCGTTCCAGCCTGAGGTCGACTGACGGGTTGGTCCTCGTCGAACTGGTTACCGCGACGGCTTCATCGCCCGGATATTCGACACGACAATGGCAGGGCTCGCGAGCGATGTGGCCTTCACCATGTCGTCCACCAAGGCGCAGCATTCGGCCTTGCCCGTCGCCAGCAGCTCACGGAATGAGCGGATGCGCGACATGGACCAGAGCATGGCCGCCACCATCGTCACGGGGCTACGAGCGATCAGCCTCTTCGCCCTCGGATGGATGTCGAAGCCGAGTCCTTTGATGAGCTGGAAGCTGGCGTGGACGCCACGCGCGAGGACGAGTGCTTCCCCCCATGACGCGCCGCCCAGCCGCCGCTCGCCGGCGACCGAGACGCTCTCGAACGCCACGCACATCGGAACGTGGCAGCGCAGCCAGAGCGGCATGTCGCGCTCCAGTGCGGCTGGCAACCCGGATGCGTTGAACACGTCAACCCAATGCTGCCGGCCCATGATGGTCTTCTGCCCGGCGGCACCGATGGTGGCCTTGAGCCTGCCCTCCGCGGTCAGCATCGCCTGGACGAACGGCATGCCGAACGCGCATCGCTCCGCACCGATGGTCTCCTGCAGCCGCTCCGGATGGAAGGTGTTGGCCATGAACTGGATGCACTTTGCGGCACTAAGGCGCAGGACGGGCAACACCGCGTCCAGCTGGTGGTACAGCATCGTGACGATGACCAAGTCATAGGGTATCCGCTCGTCGAGCGCATCGGTGATACGGACGTCAGCCCGCTCGCCGTTGACGTCGACGATCGCACCGTCGGCCTTGAGCTGCTGCAGCCGGATGGATCCTGGCCGCGCGATGATCGTAACATTGTGACGCCCGGCACGAGCCAGCTGAAAGGCGAAGGTGCTGCCGATCTTCCCGGCGCCGAGAACGGCGATCCGGAGCGATGGCAAGGGCACAGGGGCGACGGCATTCGGTGCCATCCCCTCAAACTGCAGGATATGCGGCCCCGTGTCCATGTCAGCCTGAGCGCCCAGGCTGACCCGCA
This sequence comes from uncultured Acetobacteraceae bacterium, assembly GCA_964236745.1. GTDB lineage: Bacteria > Pseudomonadota > Alphaproteobacteria > Acetobacterales > Acetobacteraceae > Lichenicola. The sequence continues at coordinate 1,887 of CAXSHC010000182.1, read as the reverse complement.
GCGGAACAACGGCTCTCCAGCCAGGCCGCTATCAAATCTTCTGGCTCGATGTCCGCTTCCGAGACGTCAGTTATGTCGTCTGAATGACCACCTTGAGCGCAAGGCGGAAGCCAACGTTTTGCGGGCGATCCCGTTGTCTTGCGTTTGCTCCCGTCAGTTGGTGGTGGGTGTGCTTGACGTGGCGAAGGGACATCAGGGGGACGGGGTTGATGGCATAGAGGTCGTTGCCGCTCAGGGTGGTCAGGAAGCGGAACCGTGCGCCGGGGGATGCGGTGATGGCGGTGCGCCAGGCGATAACATCGGCGTAGGAAGCGGTGGACGGGGTGATCGACTCGGCGGCGGCGGTGATGGCGTCCTGGATGTACTAGGCGTAGGTGGCTCGCCTGCGGTCGTTGGCAGTGTTGGCGATGCGCAGGAACAAAGCGAGGTTGTAGGTCATGTCGCCGTCGAGGGTTGGGTTAACCCGCCGAAGCCGGCGAACTGGTTGCCCATCTCGATGATGTCGGTTTCGGTTCGGGCGTCGCGTGCGCCGTATTCGGCGGGCGACTTCAGCCGGTTCTCGATGACCTGGCGCATCAACCGCATCGCCTTGAGGTTCTCGCCGACAACATAGCTGCGCCGTCCGGGGGTGGCCACTTTCAACAGGAAGAGGCGCTCCATAGCGCCGGCGTCGGTGCCGGGAGCGTCGAGGCGCACGTCTCCAGCGTTCGTCTATCCGTCAGCCATGGGCGACCTCCCCTGCAGACCTCTCGATCAGGTAGGTCTCGCCGTGCTGCCGGCAGGCGCGAATTTTCCCGTCGACGGTGCGACGGGGTCATCAGGTAGGTGCTGCCGTGCATGTCGTTGCCGGCCATCACGTCGCGGGTGAGGTCGAGATAGCGGTTCGATCCGGCGATGGCGTGCGGGTTATCCTTGTCGGGCAGCCAAGGGATGAGCTTGTTTTCCTGCCGCCAATAGACCCAGGCCTCCTTCTCGGCGCCCGTTCCCTGTCCTACGACGCAGAAGCGGTTCTCGGCCCGGTGGGCGTGCTCCTCGTCGACGACCTGGAGCTGGGCACGGACATCGGTGAAGTCAGTATTGGTGCTGATCCGAACCAACGTTCGTTAGACAGGGCCGAGACGCTGCCTGTCAGGAAGACGAGCAGCGTGCCGATGGCAGAAATAGGTCGCATGGTCGTCGGTTCTGGTCCGGGAGCGCCGCGAGCGGATCGAGGCCAGGGATGCTAAGCATGGCGAAGTGCCGTAGGTTACGGGCGAGGATGGTGTAACCGGCAGCCTGGGCGGTGGCGGCGATGGCCAGATCGGCCAGGCCGGGTGCATATCCCTGCCCGCGCGCCTGATCGGCGAGGCTGCCCAGGCGGCGGGCGATGGGGAGGTCCACCGGGAGGATCCGCAAGGCGTAGAGGTGCAGCAGGGTTTCTAGCCAGTCCGCCAACCGGTCGGCCTTTCGCCCTGCTCCTTGGCGGCGAGTTTTGGCAATGCCGTCTTCCACCTCGGAGACGGTGATGACCGACAGAAAGAGTTTGGCGCTGTTGCGGTCCATCCAGGTCGCCAAGCCGGGCGCGGCAACCGCCTTGGTCGGGGCTTCGGCGGAAAGCATGTTTGTATCGACGAGGGACACCAGTCAGAGCTCGATGCTTCGCATCCGTCCTGACGCGGCAGCAGGTCTTTTGGGCCGAGCGGCACTTCCATCAGCAGGCGCTCGAAGGACGGGACCTGGGGCAGGCACTGCCACTTCTCGAAGCTGAGCAGGACGGCCTCGGACTGGCCGTGCCGAGTGATGATGGAGGGCTCACCCTGCCGGGCTTTGGTCGATGACGGTGGATGGGTGCCCTTGGCGTCCCGAAGCTGGATTTCCTGCATTAGCATGCTCCGTGACTAGTGTAGT
>CAXSHC010000181.1:0-6471 GCA_964236745.1 uncultured Acetobacteraceae bacterium | reverse complement strand
TGTGCCACACCGACAAGTACACCCTGTCCGGCGGCGATCCGGAAGGGCTGTTCCCGGCCATCCTGGGCCATGAGGGTGCCGGCATCGTGGTCGAGGTCGGCGAAGGGGTGACGACGCTCAAGGCCGGCGACCACGTGATCCCGCTCTACACGCCGGAATGCCGGCAATGCAAAAGCTGCCTCAGCCGCAAGACCAACCTCTGCACCGCGATCCGGCCGACCCAGGGGCGCGGGCTGATGCCCGACGGCACCTCGCGCTTCTCCTTCAAGGGCCGCCCGATCCTGCACTACATGGGCTGCTCGACCTTCGCCAACTACACGGTGCTGCCCGAGATCGCGCTGGCCAAGGTGCGCGACGACGCGCCCTTCGACACCATCTGCTACGTCGGTTGCGGCGTCACCACCGGCATCGGCGCCGTGCTGTTCACCGCCAAGGTGGAGTACGGCGCCTCGGTGGTGGTGTTCGGCCTGGGCGGCATCGGCCTCAACGTGATCCAGGGTGCCCGCATGGTCGGCGCCGCCCAGATCGTCGGCGTGGACACCAACCCCGCCCGCGAAGCCATGGCCCGCCAGTTCGGCATGACCCACTTCGTCAACCCCAAGGATCTCGGCCCCGATGCCGACCTGGTCGCCCACCTGGTCGAGCTCACCGGCGGCGGCGCGGACTACTCCTTCGAGTGCGTCGGCAACACCACCCTGATGCGTCAGGCGCTGGAATGCGCCCATCGCGGCTGGGGCGTGTCCACCATCATCGGCGTCGCCGCCTCCGGCCAGGAGATCTCCACCCGCCCGTTCCAGCTCGTCACCGGCAGGCGCTGGATCGGCTCCGCCTTCGGCGGCGCGCGCGGGCGCACCGACGTGCCGAAGATCGTCGACTGGTACATGGACAAAAAGATCAGCATCGACCCGCTGATCACCCACCGCCTGCCCCTGGAGCGCATCAACGAGGGCTTTGACCTGATGGCGCGCGGGGAGAGCATCCGCACCGTGGTGCTCTACTGATGCGCACGATCTCCGAACAGCGCTGCCACGACGGCACCTTCGGCATCTACGCCCACCGCTCCGACGCCCTCGGCGGCCTCGACGCCCGCTATGCCGTGTTCATCCCGGGCGGCGCCACCACGGCCAGCACCCCCTTCCCCGCCCTCTACGCGCTGGCCGGCCTCACCTGCGACGAGACCACCTTCGCCACCAAGTCCGGCATCCTGCGCTTCGCCGCCGAGCACCGCTTGGCCATGGTGTTCCCCGACACCAGCCCGCGCGGCGCGAACGTTTCCGGCGAGGACGCCGACTGGGACCTCGGCACCGGCGCCGGTTTCACTCTCAACGCCACCCAGTCCCCCTGGTCCACCCACTACCGCATGGACACCTTCGTCAACCACGAGCTTCCCACGCTGGTCGAAACCCACTTTCCCATCCGCCCTGACCGGCGCGGCATCACCGGCCACTCCATGGGCGGCCACGGCGCGCTCACCATGGCCCTGCGCGACCCCGCGCGCTGGCATTCCGTTTCCGCCCTTGCTCCCATCTGCAACCCTGCGGAGGCCCCCTGGGGCCAGAAGGCCTTCGGGCACTACCTCGGCCCAGACCGCGCCACCTGGGCCGCCTACGACGCCGCCCTGCTGCTGCGTGCCGGCCGCACCCACCCGACCACGATCCTGGTCGACCAGGGCACCGACGACCAGTTCCTGGCCGCCCAGCTCCACCCCGACGCCCTGGCCCGGGCCGCCGAGGCCGCCGCCCAGCCCCTGACCCTCCGCTGCCACCCCGGCTACGACCATTCCTACTGGTTCATCCAAAGCGTGATCGCCGACCACGTGACACATCATGCAACGATCCTCGCTCCAGGCTGAGCAAACCGTTCCGCCGTGCGATGATCGAGCAGGTCGTCAGTGCCCCCAGCCGTTCTTGCCGGGCCCGGCATAGATGCGGCTGTTCTCGCTGCCGAGCTGCACGGACGAAACCAGCCTCGCGATCGATCACCGGCTCGAGCTACGGGCCTGGCCCGTAGATGGCGTCCAGCGAAAACTGGCCGGCACGAAGAGCGGCGTTCAGCTACTGGGAAGCGTTCATCGCCGTGTAGAGGCCAACCAGGAACAGGATCGCGTCGGGCATGGATAGCCGGTTGTTCCCGGTACCGTAGCCTGGACATGCGGCACGGCCTGGAACACGGAGCCGTCGGGGGTGTACACGCGGTCGAACGACCCGTCGCCGTTCTGGTTGGCGACCAGCCAGTCGCCGAAAGATTGCACGAATTTCTTGCGTATTCTTCTTGGCTTTCCATGCTCGCGCATGAACACTAGGCCGTCGAGCATGCAGTCGATGAGCGAGCGGAAAAAGATGGGATGGCAGCCGCTGTTGTACCAGCCGGGCATGCCACAACTGACGTTGTAGATGTTGTCTGGCAGGATAGGGACGTTGCCGGGCTGCACGGCGTTGTTCGCCCAGAAGCCGAGCTGCGCCTCGCCCTTTTTGACATCGGCAGCGTCGCCACCCAGCACGCCGGCTCGCAGCATCTGGAACGCGCCAGGGATCTGCATGCCCATGTAGCCCATCTGGTAGGCGATCGCGGTAACGCTCCCGCTCGTCGTGTCGACCGTGAAGGAGAAGCCCCGGGTGCCGGACGCACAGTCCGACGAGGTCGTGGCGAACAGGTCGTGGCGCTTCGCCTTGAGCCGGTCGAGCGAGCCACCGACAATCTGCAGCAGGTTGTTGAAGTCGTGAGCGAGCACGGCGGTGAGCTGGCCGATGGCCTCCATCTTCTGCGCCTGCCGCAGCGACTGCTCGCTTTCCCGCCGTTTCGAGACGTCCAGCTGGCTGGCGAAGAAGTAGATGAGTTCACCCGTCTGATCGAATACCGGGCCCATGAAGATCGCGTTCCAGAACGGTGCGCCGTCGCGGCGATAGTTCAGGATCTCGAGGGCGATCGGACGATGCTCACGGAGCGCGTCGCGGAGCTGGCTGACGGCGGCGGGATCGGTTGCGGCTCCTTGAAAGAAACGGCAGTTGCGGTTCAGCACTTCCGCTTCCTCGTAGCCGGTGAGGTCGAGGAAGGCGTTGTTGGCAAAGACGATCGGGCAGTCTTCCTTCCTGGGGTCAGCCAGGATCATGGGCATCCGGGTCATCTCGATGGCGGCGAAGAGTATGCCGCCCCGCTCGTCCAGACGCGGTTCGATAATTTTGGCTTGCCGCCAATGGTGCAGACCGGGCGCACCCAGCGGCTCCAGGTCACCTTGGTCAGCAAGTCCGTCTGCCGGTGTGCCCGTAGCTTCCTGGTCTGCGTACGTGGTTGCGTGATCTTCGGTCATGGACACAGGGCAGCAAGCTTGCAGATCAGGAGTGCAAACACGACAGGGATCAGCGCTGACTTAAATTCAAGGCCGACGCCAAGACTATCGCGGCGTCTTGGTCGGGGAGCTTCTCTTTACATTCAAACCGTTCAATAGATAGATAATTTAACAAGTAGAAGATTTGAGGACTGTTGACACTTGATCCGGAACGGCATGTTGCAACTCACCGGCAGCATGAGCGGCCAAATAAACCAGACCCCAGCACCCGGTCTGCCGCAGGACGCCAGGCCGAGCGGGAACGACGACGTGGCGCTGAATCGGGAGACCATGGCAATGCTCCTGCCGTGCATACCGTTCCAGCTCGGCACCAGACATCAGCGAGGTTGCGTCAGCATTCATATCAAAAGCCTGTCGCAGATGGCCAACAAAGAGCGCAGCGCATCTGTACCGCCATCGCCGCTTCTCCGGACTTACGATCATCGAAAAGAAGATGGTCGGTCATGTTCGCTCATGGGTGACACGTGACATGTCGCCTCGATCAAGCATACCTGATCGACCAACGCGTCCGGCACGTATGCTGCATCACGAGCAGCGTAAAGCTCGGCAACTCAGGATCGCCCCTTATGCCATCCGTAGCCTGGGGGACCGATCTCCACATTGATCCTTTATGTTGATCGGAACTACGTGTTCCGGGTGCCGTGAAGGCCGCCTCCTCCTGCTGCTGGTGGTGCAGGTTGAGCATGGAGGAGGTTGTTGATGGCTCGACACACCCGGCAGATCACTGACCTCATCCGGATGAGCGACAAGCGCGTGCCCTCGGCTCTGCCTACCTCGCGACGGCAGCAGCTCACTCCCTTTCTGTATTGCGAGATCAAGGAAGCAAACGGCCTGATGCCCGTGACCGCCTTATCGCTCTTCTCCAGGATGGAGATGGAGCCATGGGATGAGGCCCACGCCTTGACGATGATGCCGGAACATGCGGCGGCAGACCGTCTTGCCTGGGTCATCTTCTCGGCAACGATCAGCTACACTCAAGCGGAAGCCAGACTGGTGGCAAAATCGCTTCTGACTCTGCTTCCCGAGAAGATTGCCGCCAAGCGTCCGACCGCAGGTCAGGTGGTAGCAATCCGCCACCACACCATCGTGCTGACGAGCGTCTTCATGTTCACAGGACTCGTGCTGCTGCAGAAGCAGCAGCCGCTACCCGCGGTCCAGACCAGTCCCCGGGCAACAATCGTCCACCACGACCCGGAGAAGCACAAGATTCTGGGTGTAGCGCCGACTCCGACCAGATAGCCACCGCTCCAGTCGACCCTGCGCCAGGAGCGGCAGCAGCTACGGTTGCGCAGGCCGTCTCCTGTATGTCATCCGTTGCAGGGTAGCTTCGAGTGCTCCCGGCATGACACCCCTGGCCCTGTTCGGCGTCCTGCTGACGCTCTCCTCCATGTTCGGAGTGATCAACAACCGCACGCTCCGCCTGCCGCCGTCCATCGGCGTGCTGGCGATCGCCCTGCTTGTGTCCCTCGTGATCCTGGCGATCAACCCGTTCATCCCGGGCATCGACCTGCAGGCCGTGTCGCGGACCCTGCTCGGCAGGATCAATTTCTCGCAGGCGTTGTTCAACGGGGCGCTATCCTTCCTTCTGTTCGCAGGAGCCCTCCAGGTCGACCTGCGGCAGCTCTGGGCGCGCAAGGTCACGGTACTCGCGCTGGCGCTGGTCGGTACCCTGCTGGCCGTGGCGATGTTTGGCGGCGCCATGTGGTTTGCGTTCCCGCTCGCCGGCGTGCAGGTGCCGCTGATCTGGTGCGTCGTGCTCGGCAGCATCCTGGCGCCGACCGATCCCGTGTCCGTAGTCGCGATGCTGCGCAGGATCGGGTTGCCGGACGCGATCCAGGCGGTGTTCGCGGGCGAAAGCCTGTTCAACGACGGGATCGCCGTCGTCATCTCCAGCGTCGCGTTGGGTGTGGCCACCCATGGATCGAGTGCCAGCGCAACGCATGTCGTCTTGACCTTCCTGCTCCAGGCGGTCGGCGGTGGGCTCGCGGGCCTCGCCTGCGGGTGGTTGGCGGTGCGGCTCATGCGCTGGGTCGACGACAGCCACCTGGAACTCATCATCTCGTTGGCCCTGGCGACGGGAACCTATAGCCTAGCCAACGCCCTTGGCATGTCCGGGCCGATCGCCGTCGTGGTGGCAGGGCTCAGCCTGGGCAGCCTGAGCAGCCGAAGGGCCTTGACCCCTGACGGTCAGCGGGAGCTGACGATCTTCTGGTCCCTCATCGACGAGGTGCTGAACACACTCCTGTTCCTGCTGATAGGCTTCGAGGTCGTGGCGATCGCTTTCAAGCAGTTCCACCTGGTCGCGGTGGCGATAGCGATCCCGCTATCCGTGGCAGCGCGCGGGTTCAGCGTGTTGCTGGCGACGACGCTGGCCCACTTGCGCGGCCACAGCCGAGGCGCAGTGCTCGCGGTGCTGACGTGGGGCGGTCTGCGCGGCGGCATCTCGGTATCACTGGCGTTGAGCCTGCCGGACAACGAGGTCCGTCCCGCCCTGCTGGATGTATGCTACAGCGTTGTCGTCTACACCATCATCGTCCAGGGCCTGACCATGGAGCGCGTCGCCCGGCACTTCTATCCGGAAGCGGCGAAACCTTCGCAAGGCTGATGGCCGGATGCCGGCTGGTCCGCTGTCGAACAGTATTTCGGGACAGCAAACGTTCAGGGTCGCTTCACTCCCGCATGTGAGGCCGTGGATGCTTGCCGGGCTTGGTGCGGCAGCACCCTGTGCGACACCGTCAGCCGATGCAGCATCACGACCAGCATGCCGCCTCGTCACAGCCGTCTGTCTGCCTCGACCGCGACGCCGAGCTCACCGGACGCTGGTGCTCAAACTGCGGTCAGTCCGAGGAAGCGCGCAGGCCCGCGATGTCGAGCGGTGGGTCCGCGCGCGGGTCGCGCATGCGGTGGCCGAACCTGCGGAGCTGGTGCGCTTCATCGCCAATTGGGCGGAGCGGTTCGCGATCCTGATGCTGCCGGCCTTCGCGCTGATGCTCGCATTGCTGTTCCTCGGCCAGGGCTTCACGTTGTTCGACCATCTCGTGTTCTCGATGCACTCGATCACCGCGAGCGCGATCGTGGTGCTCGCGGTGATGCTGGGCGACCGGGCTGGCTCGGTATCGCAAAAC
>CAXSHC010000180.1:0-6484 GCA_964236745.1 uncultured Acetobacteraceae bacterium | reverse complement strand
GATCAGGGCCACCATCATGGTGCCGGACGACTACCTGGGCTCGGTGCTGACGCTGTGTTCCGACCGTCGCGGGCAGCAGGTGGACCTCACCTATGTCGGCGGGCGGGCGATGGCGGTGTACCGGCTGCCGCTCAACGAGGTGGTGTTCGACTTCTACGACCGGCTGAAATCCGTCAGCCGCGGCTACGCCTCGTTCGACTATTCGATGGACGGCTACGAGGAAAGCGACCTCGTGCGCATCTCCATCCTGGTCAACCAGGAGCCGGTGGACGCGCTGAGTTTCGTCGCCCATCGTTCCGCCGCCGAAGCGCGCGGCCGCTCCATCTGCGCCAAGCTCAAGGAGCTGATCCCGCGCCAGCTGTTCAAGATCGCGGTGCAGGCGGCGATCGGCGGCCGGGTGATCGCGCGCGAAACCATCGGCGCCATGTCCAAGGACGTCACCGCCAAGTGCTACGGCGGCGACATCAGCCGCAAGCGCAAGCTCCTCGACAAGCAGAAGGAGGGCAAGAAGCGGATGCGCCAGTTCGGCAAGGTGGAGATCCCGCAGACCGCCTTTCTCGCCGCCCTCAAGATGGAAAGCTGAGGCGGCCCCTTCCCGTCGGCTCGCCCACGGCTTTGCCTCGGCAGGGGATGTTGCTATGTAGTGTCGCCCGGGTTCGCCCGGTCGTACAGGCTGGACAGGTGGCCGAGCGGCTTAAGGCGCACGCTTGGAAAGCGTGTGTGCGTGAAAGCGTACCGTGGGTTCGAATCCCACCCTGTCCGCCATCAGGCCGCCGAGGCACGACCGCTCGCGGCGCATGTCCGCGCCTGTCTTCCAGGAACGGAACGATTGCCCAGGTCGGCACCGGGATCCTGTCCGGCACTGACGCCTCTCAAGTCCTGACCCGCGACCAAGGACCCGCCTACTCTCCGGCGATCCGCAAGGTCTTCCCAGGCAGGCGACGCGCCAAGGGAATGGCCAGCGCGAGAAAGACCACCGCGAAAACCAGGGCAAGCAGCACAAGCGCCGTTCCCAGCCCCTCGTGGTCGATGACCAGACCGATCAACGGGCCGCACAGCGCATAGCCGAACCGTGACGCGCCGCTCCCCAGCGAGTTGAAGGTGGCCCGCAGGGCGCTCGGCACCTGCTGGTTGAACGCTTCCCGGAGGATCACGGCGTTCAGGCCGCGGCTGACATAGAACAGGAAGCCGGCCAGCACGCCCGGGGCCCCGCCGAAGCACGCCATGCCGCCATAGGCGGCGACCGGAAGTGCCGCCAGAACCACCAGCGACGCCCGGTTCCCGACCGCGCGGTTGAGTGCCGGCGCCAGACGCCCCGCGATGCCGACCGTGACCAGTGTTCCGGCCCAGAGCGGCCCGAACCAGCGTATGCCGATGCCCTGCGCCTGCCAGAAGGGTTGCAGCAGCCAGACGGCGATATAGGTCGACAGGCCCCAGGCGATCCAGTTCATGAACAGCAGGCGAGGAAGCCTGCCGCGGAACACCGTCCGGACGGCGCCGGGGATCGAGCGCATCGTCGCGACCGCGTCATCCGGATGCCTGGCATCCTTCGGCAGGCCGAAGGCAAGAAGCAGCGGCAGCAGGGTTTCAACCGCCGTCGCCCAGCCCAGCACGCGCAGGGACCAGGCGGCCACCACGCCTCCCACCAGTGCCGCCCCCGCCTCGCCGCCGACCTGTGCGAGCGTGTAGTTGGCCAGCGCCCGCCGTCTTTCTTCGCGGTCGGCGCCTGCCCGGTCCAGGACGTCGTAGAGCAGCGCCACGTCGGCCCCGGACACCAGGCTCCAGGCGGCGGCGAGCACGAGCTGCACCGCCGCATAGGCCATGAAGCCGTGGGCGGCCGCGAAGCCCACGAACCCGACGACGTTGATCGAGGCGGCCAGCAGGATCGTGCGTCGCCGGCCCAGCAGGTCGCACAGCGTTCCGGTCGGAAGCTCGAACAGCATGACGGCGACGCCCTGGATCGCCTGGAGATCGAGCACTTCCCCCACCGGAAGGCCGCGCCCCACCAGGAACGGCACGTAGACCGGCATCACCAGCACGCCCATCCAGGCAGCGCCGAAGGCGTTGATGCGGGCGAGTTCGCCGACACCCCTGGCCGCGCGGGGCGACGTGTTTCCGGCCTTCCCGACCTCCATGCTGCCGCTTTGTCCTGTAGGCGAAACCTGCCATGTCGGCCGTGCCGGAAACGCCCTGTCGTTCAGGCGACGCTTGCCGCGCCACCGACCGTTAAGGGCTGTGGAAGCTCGCCTCGCTTGCGACCGTCGTCAACCCGGCCGCTTCGCTCCGTGCCGAACGCCCAGCCGGGACGTTCCGCTCCCGCCACGCCTACCCTTGTCGTCATCTGCCCATTTCTGCAACGATCGAAACGGGGAGATCGCCCGAGGGACGCACGGCCCGTCACTTCCACTTCGCCGTCCGACTCCGCGTTTGCCGCGTCGGCGCGTGGAAGTCGTCCGGCTTGGTCTGCACCCAGGCCACGAACCGGGCGAGCTCGGGATCGCCCCGCAACGCGTCCGGGGCGGCCAAGTGGCGGGCGATCTCCGCCTCGGTGTAGCGGGCGTGGATGGCGGAATGGCAGATCTGGTGCAGCCGCACCGTGCCGAGATGGGTGCCGCCCTTCAGCCTGGGGGTCAGGTGGTGCAGCGACGACTTGGCGCCGGGTGGAATCGGGCGGCCGCACAGCACGCAGACGACCGGCACGTCCGGTTCGGGTTCGGGTGTCGCTGTGGTCCGTCGCACGCGTTCCAGATGGGGATGACTGGCCGGCCCAGGAAGCCGCCCAGGAAGGCAGCCAGCGTGCGGCGTGGCGTCGCGCGTCACCGGGCACCGCCCGACAACTCGCTCCCGACAGATCGGGAAACGCCGGTCGTACCAGTCGATTGGATCGTGCTCTAGCCTGCGGATGCTCGCCCAAGATCGGCAACCTGGGATGCGCCAGGGGCCGTGCCGAGGCGGCCAATCGGCAGGATCTCGCGCCCGGTGGTTTCCGACAGCACCTCGGCCGCGGCGAGATACAGTGCTGCGGCCGCGGTCAGCAGGCCGGTGTAGCCGCCTGCCTCGCGGATCAGCGCCGAGCCGGTCCATTCGCCGAGGGCCAGCAGGAAGAAGGTGATCCAGAGCAGGAAGAACACCGTCCCGACGGCCCGGTTGGCCGTGAACGTGGCCAACCACATGAACAGCGTGAACACGCCCCAGAGCGCCAGGTACCAGCCGACGAAGCCGGCAGGCACCGCGGCGTGGAAGAACTCGACAAACAACGCGAACGACCACCAGAAGGCGCCATACGCGCAGAAGGCGGTGAAGCCAAAGGTGTTGCCGCGCGGCAGCTCGCACACGCCGGCCACGAACTGGGCGGTGCCGCCGAACGCGAACGCCATGGCGAGCACCATCGGTATCGCGGGCGCTGCATACCAGCCTGCGTTGACCATGCTGAGCAGCCAGGTCGTCAGCGCGAACCCGGTCAAGCCCAGCGGGGCGGGGTTGGCATAACCTTTCATCGACGTCTCCCTCGGATGTCGCTCCTCTGTGGGAGCTCGTTCTGGACACGATCTCCATATCACGGCACCGGAACGCTGCCTCCGGCGGCCGAAAACGATCCCTAGCCGTTCACGGCCACCCCGCACCGGTCAACCGTTACCGATACACAGTTGGCACCGGAGCATCTCCCGTCGCCCCACGGTTCCCGCAGGGCGGCCTGGTTCGGGAGCCGGGGATTGCAAGCGGGACGCGTCGAACGGGTCCCACATTACCCGCGGGATGGCACGTCAGGATCGTTGCCAGAGCCGCGAAAGCGGGCCGTCGGTGCCGATCAGCGGATCGGTGGGCGGGAACGACAGGTGCTGCATGCGTACCAGCGCGTCGGGGGACAACCGGTCGCGGCAGATGTCCCAATCCTGGCCCGGTGGATAGGCTCCCACCACCAGCAGCCCATCCTCCGCGTCCAGCCGGCAATGCCCGGTGCCGGCGGGCAGAACCGCCACGTCGCCGGCACGTACGTCGACGACCTGTCCAGCCGGACCGCCCAGCATCAGGCGTGCGGAACCTGCAACGAACCCTAGCACCTCGTGCGCGGTGGAATGGAAGTGGTGAAACGGGTAAACGCCGTTGCGCCACTGCGGCGGCCAGCCGTTCCGGGTGAACAACTTCTCGTAGGAAGACGCGGGATTCTTGCCCGACACTGGCAGGGCGCCCCGATACAGGATCACCGGAAGGCTGTCGTTGTTCGGCACCCAGCCGTTCGAAGGAAGGCGGAACGCTTCCACCGCCGCGTTCGGTTCCGTCGCCTCGGCGCCAGTATCTGTCAGCATGATCCCGAGGCCTGCAAGCAGGGCATGAAACCGGCGCCTGTCCAGATCCATCGGCTGGTCCTTGCCTTGTGTCCGGGTCCCGTGTCCGGCGGGCGGCGTGCCGTCCGGTGTGGATGCCGGCACGGCGCCGCCCGGCCGATCGGTGCCGGAACTAGCCGACAGCGTCCCGGCGCTGGTCCTCCGCCGGCGGGTGGGTGGCCTCGATCGCGGTGAAGGCTTCCCCGATCCGGTAGCTGTGCTCCGCGCCTTTGGGCACGATCCAGGAGCTGCCGGGTTCCAGCGTCACGGTGCTGCCTTCCACGACCAGCTCCGCGGTCCCGGCGATGACGTAGCCGACCGTCTCGTAGTCGCGCCTGACCGGTGTGCTGGCATGGCCGGCCGCAACCTTGTCCCACAGGCGCATCGAGATCGCGTCGCCGCTGGCGAGGTAGCGCTGTCCCTGCGGTCCCTGCTGCGACTGCGCGATGTCGATCTTGCTGGCGCTGTTGTCGGTCATGGATGGCTCCGTGGTGTCAGTTGAACGGTTAAGCCGCGCTTCGGGAAACGGTTGCGTGCCGTGCGGATGGATGCACGCCGCCTTGGCGTCCGGTCCGGCTCGTTCGGAACCGCAGCCGCGACGCGGAACGCGTCCCGCGGTCGAGGCGAACCGGTGGCGGCCGCTTGACGCGATCTCCCGGATCGCCTCCTACAGGCTCATGCCAGCCAAGCAGGTTCCCAGGATCCCCGAGCTGGTAGGCAGGCATCCCCGGCTGTGCTTCGCGTTGCTGATGGGCATGCTGGCGGTGCTGCTGCTCCAGAGCCACCGGCAGTTCCTGGCCGGCGACGAGCCTCGCTACCTGATCTACGCGGTCTCGTTCATCCGCCACGGCGGCTATGCCATGACAGTCGCCGAGTGGAGCAGGCTGTCGATGCGCGTGGTCGGATCCAGGTCCGCCGCGTTGCCGACCGGAGCCGGCGGCGCGTTCCTGATGAACGGCGTGTATGTTCCGACGCTGCTGTCGCCGGTCGCCGGGCTGTTCTCGCTGGCAGGCCTGCGCCTGGCCACCCTCCTAGCGGGGATCGGCGGGCTGTTCTGCCTGCACCGCCTGCTTGGCCGGATCGGCAGGCCGGTGCCGGCGCTGGGGTCGCTGGCGGTGGCGGCCTTTTCCGTGCCCCTGCTGCCCTACCTGCATCTGTTCTATATGGAAACGTTTCTGTTCGCCCTGGTCTGCTGGGGATGGGAGCGGTTGCAGACGCAAACGCGCGGTGCGGGCGGCGACCTGCTGACGGCGCTGGTCATCGTGTCGATCCCGTTCGCGCACATGCGCGGCTCGGTCGTTGCGGCCTTGCTGCTCGCGGGCCTGTTTGCCAACCTGGCCAGGCGCCGCTTATGGGCCAGGGCGGCGGCGGTGTGCGCGGTCGGGCTGCTCGCGGCGACCGCGCTGGTGCTGCTCAACCGGGCGATCTACGGAGCCGTGACCGGCCCGGTCAACAGCGCCAGGCCACCTGTACCCTGGCAATGGTTTCCGGTCCTGTCCATGCAGCTCTTCAACGTGCGTCACGGGCTGCTGGCCTATGCCCCGGTCTGGGTGCTCGGCTACGCGGGGCTGTGGGCCGGCGCGTGGAGCGGCGGACGTCCCGGCCTGACGGTGCCGCGGCAGGCGCTGATCCTGGCCGCGGCCGCGGCGCTGACCGGGGTCGGCGTCAACCCGGGCGAATGCTGGCCGGCCCGGTTCTGGGTGCTGTCCGTGCCGATGCTGTCCGTGGGGCTGTGCGTCTGGATCGGACGCGCCCGCGGCACCGCTTCCCGGATCTGCCTCGTGATCCTGCTGGCGGTGACGCTGGGCAACACCGTGCTGTTCTTCCGCGATCCCAACGCGTTCCTGGAGAACCGCCAGACCAGCACGACCTACGAGGCGTTCTTCAACCGCTTCGGTCTTCTCGACCTGAACGTCCTGCTTCCGGTCGAGAACGATGACGCCGCCAATCGGACGGCCGCCGAGGAACTGGCGCTCGGTGCTGGCGCGATGGTCCTGCTGATGGCGCTGGCCCTGCGTCACCGCGCGGCGGCGCTTCCGGCCCTGCTTCTTCTGCTGGCGGTGGCAGACCTGTCGCACGTGCGGCGCCTGGACGGGGCCCGGGTGACGGCAAGCCGGGATCATCTCCGGATCGTTCTCGCCCATCCGGTCCGGGTGGTC
>CAXSHC010000179.1:0-6512 GCA_964236745.1 uncultured Acetobacteraceae bacterium | reverse complement strand
GAAGGAACCACAGCACGGCGGTTTCGCGTGCGGCATGGCTGTCGGAAACAAGGGTGTCGGTGGCCTGGATGGTGTCGGGGGGCACGGGCTGGCTCCGGATCATGGCAGCAAAACACATCGGCATCACCGATCTTGCAGGCAACCCTGGCGCAGAGCGTGGAATTAGGCAATGCACGGGATCGAGATGGAGTGCGCAGCTGATGCCCTTGACCAGACGTTCGATGTTGTCCGCCGCCCTGCTGGCAGCCCCTCTGGCAATGCCGGCGGTGCATTCCCGGGCTGCCGCGGCGCGCACGGTACGCATCGGCTACCAGCGCTACGGCACCCTGATCATCCTCAAGCACACGGGGATGCTGGAAGCGGCCCTCGCGGGCAGCGCCGACCGGGTGAGCTGGAGCGAGTTCGCGGCCGGGCCGCAGATGCTGCAGGCGATGCAGGCCGGCGCGATCGACTTCGGCATCACCGGCGACGCGCCGCCGGTGTTCGCCCAGGCGGCGAGCGGCTCGTCCTCCTCACCGAACGGCGTGGTGTATGTCGGCCACGAGCCGGTGGCGCCGTTTGGCGAGGCGATCATCGTGCCGGCGGCAAGCCCGATCCGCACGGTGGCACAGCTCAAGGGCCACACGGTGGCGCTGAACCGGGCTTCCAACGTGCACTGGCTGCTGCTCGCGGCGCTGGCCAAGGCCGGCCTCGGCATGAGCGACATCCAGCCGGTGTTCCTGGTGCCGGGCTCCGCGCGGCCCGCCTTCGACAGCGGCCGCCTCGACGCCTGGGCGATCTGGGACCCTTATCTGTCCGCGGCCGAGGCGGCCAACGCCACGCGCGTGGTGGCGCAGGCGGACGGGCTGGTCGGCAACAGGCAGTTCTTCCTGGCCAGGCGCGGCTTTGCCGACCAGGCTCCCGACCTGGTGCGTGTGGTGCTGGCGCAGATCGCGCGGTCCGACGCCTGGTCGCAGGCGCACCATGCGGAGGTTAGCCAATACCTCGCCGACGATACCGGCCTGCCCGTGCCGGTGGTGCGACGGGCGGTGGACCGGTTGAGCTTCGGCGTGTCACCGATGACGCCCGACGTGGTGGCCGAGCAGCAGAAGATCGCCGACGCCTTTTTCGGCCAGCACCTGCTGCCGTCCCGGCTCATCGTGCAGGAGGCGGTGTGGACGCCGCCTGCGTGAGCGACGCGTCGGCTCCTGCGGGGGAAGCGGAGCCGAGGGCCGCCTCGATGCGCGCCGTGGCCGCGACGCGCAGGCGCTCGGCGTCGGCCCGGGACAGCGTTTCCTCGCGCGACACCAGACAGAAGCGCATCGCGCCGCGGTCGCGCAGCGAGAAGATCGCGGTGCCGCCGCGCCAGGGCATCGAGCTCAGGAACGCCAGCACCGCGTCCGCCGGCGCGTCCGGTCGCTGCGGCAGCGTGGCGTCGCCCACGTGCGAGAACATCAGGTCGTTGCGCGCCCGGCCGTGCAGCTGCAGCGTGACGAACCAGTCCGACAGGCCGTGCAGCCGCTCCGCACCCAGCAGGGTGCGTTCCGGATCCAGCCGCGCCCGGCCGGCGGTGAGGTCGCGGCGCAGAGCGCGCGCCTGGCCCCAGAAGTCGCCGTCCAGCCCGCGCTCCACCGACAGCCGCACCGTTTCGGGATAGCCGAACAGCGTGTCCGGCCCGAGCCCCGGCACCTGCGCGCGCACGTCCACCGGGCAAAGCAGCCGGTTGCGCGCCCGCTTCGGCCTGACCGTGCGCATGGCGCGCAGGAATGCGGTCGCCAGCGCGGCGTAAGGCGTCACTTCTTCCGCCCGGCATCGCGCCACCAGGCGCGCGCACAGCAGCTCCCCCACCTCCCACCGCAGCACGTAGTTCGGGGTCGACAGCCGCTTGCCGCCCAGATAGCGCAGCATCCGCCGCACGTCGCCAGCCCCGCGCAGCAGCCAGCCGATCGCACCCGCCCGCGACACCATGCCGAGCCGACGTGCCGCGACTCCCGGCAATTGCGGGAACAGGTCGTTGATGCAGCCGATCGGCGGCCGGCCCGGCCGCGCCGGCCGCGGCCCGTGCAGCGCGCCGAGCAGCTCGCGCGCCAGCAGCAGCATCGACCGCCCGTCGCAGATGCAATGGTCGGCCACCAGCAGCAGCTCGTTCGCCTCCGGGCCGCGCAGCCAGACCACGCGCAGCAGCGGCCCCTGCAGCCGGTCGAACGGATGCTCCAGCTCGGCGCGTACCGCCTCGAACCAGTCCTCCGCCGACGCGCGCGGCACGATCCGGAGCGTGATCGGCGGCGCCCCGGTATCGAAATGCGGCCGGTGCCCACGCTGCACCACGCCCACACCGAGCATCGGGTGGTCGGCCTGCAGCGCGTCCAGCCCGGCACGCACGGCTTCCTCGGCCACCGGGCCGCCGACGCCAAGCGCCATGATCACGTTCCAGGGCAGCCGTCCGCCGACCAACAGGAACCGCTCGAAGAAGAACAGGCCACGCTTCATCCGCTCCATGATCGGGCAGCGGGCCGCCGCGCGCCAGCTTCTGGCGTTGGCGACGAAGCCGGTTATCCTGGAGTTGAACATCAAGGACACGGGCAGCATGACGGACGCGTCGACCAGATCACCCGCCACCACGCGCAACCGCTGCCGCCGGATGCTGCTGCCGCTGTGCCTCCTGTCGGGCCTATCGGGCTTGGCGGGCCTGTCGGGCGCGGCGCTGGCGCAGGAGCCGGGGCAGGCGCTGCAGGCGGCCGCCGCCGGCCCGGCGCGCGACCCGGCCTTTGTCGCCCGCGACAAGGCGCGGCATCCGGAAGCGGAGCTCGCCTTCTTCGACCTCCAACCAAACCAGAGCGTGGTCGAGATCTGGCCGTTCGGCGGCTACTGGACCGAGATCCTGGCGCCCTACCTGCACGACCACGGCACCTACTACGCGGCACTGGAAGCGCCGATGAAGCCGGGCTCGCCGTTCGCCCGCAGGCTGGCGACGCATCCGGAACTGTACGACCGGGTCCACCTGACCGAGGCCACCGGCAGCACCGACATCGCGCCTCCGAACAGCGTCGACCGCGTGCTGACCTTCCGCAACCTTCACAACTGGATGAAGCACGGCGACGCGCCGCAGATGCTGGCCTCGTTCTTCCGGGCGCTGAAGCCGGGCGGCATCCTGGGCATCGAGGAGCATCGCGGCAACCGGCACGTGCCGCAGGACCCGCAGGCCAAGGACGGCTACGTCAACCAGGACACCGCGATCGCGCTGGCGCAGGCGGCCGGCTTCAAGCTGGTGGCGAGTTCCGAGATCGACGCCAACCCGAAGGACACCGCGCAGTGGCCGGCCGGGGTCTGGACCCTGCCGCCCACCTTCGCGCTGGGGGCCAAGGACCACGACCGCTACGCCGCGATCGGCGAGGCCGACAACATGGTGCTGAAGTTCCGCAAGCCCTAGCCACTTCCGGATGCCGGGCGGTAGCCGCACGCGGCCAGCGCCGCCGCCATATGCGCGGGCGGTGGCGCCGTCGCCGCCACCGGCGGCTCCAGCGGCAACGACAGGGACCGCGCCAGGAGGTGCAGCCGGGCGTCCCCGGTCCCGTATACCGGGTCGCCCAGGATCGGGCAGCCGAGCAGGGCGCAGTGCACCCGTGCCTGGTGGGTGCGGCCGGTGAGCAGGCGCAGCTCCAGCCAGGCGAGGCCGGGCGCACGGCCGAGCACGGTCCAGGCGGTGCGCGCCGGCTGCCCGTCCGGGTCGGGTCGCATGCGCCAGCCGGCCGGCGTGCTGTGCCGCGCGAGCGGGCGGTCCACCAGGCCAGACATCTCCGCCGGGCCGCCGGCCACGACCGCCCAGTAGGTCTTGATCGCGCGTCCCTCGGCAAAGCAGGCCTGCGCCTGCATCAGCGGGGTCTTCCGCAGCGCCACCAGCAGGCAGCCGGCGGTGTCGGCGTCGAGCCGGTGCGCGAGCCACGGCCCGTCCGGCCGTCTGCCCAGAACGGGAAAGCAGTCCTCCACGGACGCGCCACCGCGTGGCCCGGCATGCACCGGCAGGCCGGCCGGCTTGTCCAGCACGACGAAGCGCCGGTCCGCGAACAGGATCGTCGGGATCAGGCCGTCGCCCTGCGGTCGAGATCCGGCAGCAATGCCGTGAGAATGCCGAGTGCCGGCAGGAACGCGCACACGCCGTACACGAAGTCGATGCCGCGCGCGTCCGCGAGCAGGCCGAGCAACGCGGCCCCCAGGCCGCCCATGCCGAAGGACAGTCCGAAGAACAGCCCCGCCACCATGCCGACCCGCCCGGGCAGCAGCTCGGTGGCGTAGACCAGGATGGCCGAGAACGCGGAAGACAGCACCAGCCCGATCACCACGCTCAGGCCCACCGTCCAGCCCAGGCCCACGTGCGGCAAGACGAGGCTGAACGGTAGCACGCCCAGGATGGACGCCCAGATCACCCGCTTGCGGCCGATCCGGTCGCCCACCGGGCCACCGATAAAGGTACCGGCGGCGACTGCGCCCAGGAACACGAACAGGTCGGTCTGGGCCGCCATGGTGGACAGCCCGAAGTGGTGCATCAGGTAGAATATGTAGTAGCTGGTGAAGCTGGCCAGGTAGAAGTACTTGGAGAACACCAGGGCGATCAGCACCGCAAGCGCGCCGGCAACCTGGTACCGTCCAAGGCTCGGTCCGCCGGCGTGTTGGGCTCGCGGCGCGGCTGCCGGCTGGGCGGCGTACCAGCGGCCGACATGGGCCTGGAGCCCGGCGCCGAGCAGCGCCAGCAGGCAGAACCATCCAAGGCTCGCCTGTCCCAGCGGCAGCACGATGAAGGCGGCCAGCAGCGGCCCGAACGAGGTGCCGAGGTTGCCGCCGACCTGGAACAGCGACTGCGCGAAGCCGTGCCGCCCGCCGGACGACAGCCGCGCGATCCGCGACGACTCCGGATGGAAGATCGCCGAGCCGATGCCGAGCAGGGCCGCACCCATCAGCAGATGCGGGTAGCTGTGCGCGATCGACAGGGCGAGCAGGCCGGCAAGGGTGAACATCATGCCGACCGACAACGACCAGGGCAGCTTGCGCCGGTCGGTGTACAGCCCGACCAGCGGCTGCAGCAGCGAGCCTGTCGCCTGGAAGCTGAAGGTCAGCAGGCCGATCTGCCCGAACGACAGGCCGAAGCCGCGCTTGAGCAGGGGATAGATCGCCGGCAGCAGCGCCTGCATCGAGTCGTTGAGCAGGTGGCACAGGGTGATGATCAGCAGCACCGCGAACGCCGCGCGTGCGGCCGGATCGGCGGAAGCGGGACGGTCGGCGACAACGACGCTGCGGTTCATGCTTCTTCGCCCGGCCCTGTGTGAGTCGAATGGTGCAGCACGGCACGCGCGACCGGAACAACCGGTCGTGCATGGCAGGCAGGCTTTGACGCGCCGGACGCTCGCCGGTTCACGGATCGAGCGAAGCAACGCCGTAGGTTGCGGTTCGCGTCAGGCCGCCGCGATCAGCTGCTCGATGTGCAGGCGCGTATCCGCCACCAGGTTGGTGATCTCGCCGGTCGAGGTGGCGGAACGCTGCGCCAGCGTTTTCACCTCGGACGCCACCACTGCGAAGCCTTTGCCGGCATCCCCGGCGCGTGCCGCCTCGATGGTCGCGTTCAGGGCCAAAAGGTTGGTCTGGCTGGAAATGCCGGAGATGTCGGCGGCGACCCGGCTGATCCGGTCGAGCATGCCGCTCATCACCTGCTCGGTTTCGCGCACCGCGGTGCGGCGAACCGACATGTCCACGGCGTAAAGCACTGTGCGCCGCAGGGCCCCGTCCACGTCCCGGAGCGGCTGCACCGTCCCGGCCAGGGACAGGAACTGCCCGTCGCCGTGTTGCAGCTCGATGTCCCGGCTGACCGACCGGCCGGCGGCAAGCGCGCTCCGGTCGGCGTCGGAGAACATCGCGGCGTGCGAGAATTCCGGCCTGCCCGCCGCTTCCGCAACCGACATGCCCAGCAGCTGGACGGCGAGCGGGTTGAGCCGGACCACGTTTCCCTGTGCATCCCACTCGATCACCATGTTCGACCGCTCGATCGCCTCGAGCCTGGCACCGGTTTCCCCCGCGAGCTGCTTGGTCGCGGTGACGTTCGCCTGAACCAACACGAAGCGCTCCAGCTTTCCGTCGCCGTTCAGCACGGGGTTGATGGACAAGGAGATCCAGTACGGCTGGCCGGCCTTGGTGTAGTTGAGGATCTCCTCGTAGAACGGCTCCTGGCGGCGCAGATGCTCGCTGATCCGGCGCACCGTGTCCTGGCCGGTATGCACGCCCTGAAGCAGCGCGCCCGGCTTGCGCCCGATCGCTTCCTCGCTGGTGAAGCCCGTCAACCGGGTGAAGCCCGGGTTGACGTACTCGATCTGTCCGCGCGCGTCGGTGATGACGACGCTGTTGTCGGTCTCGTTCGCGACCAGGGACAACGTGGCGAAGCTGCGCCGGCGCTGCATCTCGGCGGAAATGTCGGTGGCGAACTTCACCACCTTGATCGGCCGGCCCTTCGGGTCCAGCACCGGGTTGTAGCTGGCCTGGATACAGAC
>CAXSHC010000178.1:0-6551 GCA_964236745.1 uncultured Acetobacteraceae bacterium | reverse complement strand
GGCGGCAGGTGGTCGAAGGCGTCGAGCAGGGGCGGCAGCAGGATGTCGAAGCCAGGCTCGGCCGGGTCGAAGGCCAGGGCCAGCAAGCCCTGGAGGGTGACGTCGTGGGCATCGCGCAGCAGCGCTACCGCGTGCAGGCCGCGCACGTTCTCGCCGTCGGTGTCCATGTAGCGCGGGAAGTCGGCCTGCTTCGGGCTCGCGGAGCCGGCGGCGGAATATGGCCAGTTGTTGGTGTTCTGGATCCAGCCGGTGGCGGGGTCGAGCAGGTGCGGCGCCTCGTCCAGCGCGTGCAGGCCGTTCCAGGCTGTGCGCGGGTCGGCGCCGTCCACCGGACGGGTGTAGTCGAACCGGTCGTCGCGCCTGGGGATGAACTGCGGGTGGAGATAGGCGATGTGGCCGTCCGCGTCGGCATACACGGTGTTGTTGGAGGTGTTGGCCTTCAGCTGCATCACCGCCTTGAAGGTGGGCCAGTCGCGGGCGCGGGTCAGCGCGTAGGATTGTTGCAGCGCTTCCACCGGCTTGAACATCATGGCCTCGGCGATCCAGCGCCCATCGGCGGCGATGCCGACGACGGGGCCGTGACCGGTGCGGTAGACCGGCACGCGCACGGAAGCGAGCGCGCCGGCGCTGGTGCGACAGAACAGCGTGATCACCCGGGACGATACCGGGCGCAGCGCGGTCCCGGTGCGGGAGAACAAGCGCCCGTCCTTGCGCACGATCGTTTCGAGAAAGCTGTCCACGGCATCGGAATGGCTGGACGTGTGCATCCAGCCCAGCCGGTCGTTGAAGCCCTGGTAGACGAAGAACTGGCCCCAGGTGACCGCGCCATAGGCATCGAGCCCCTCGTCGCTGCTCATTTGCAGCTCGGAACGGAAATAGAACGAGGTGTGCGGGTTGATCAGCAGCAGCGCATGATGATCCCTGGTGTTGGCGGGCGCGATGGCGATGCCGTTGGAGCCGGTGGGCGCATGGGCGGCGAGCGGCACCGGCGGCTGCCCGGACGGATCTGCCGGCGCGGGCAGATGATAGAAGCGGGCAAGCCCGGGCAGCGGGATGCGCTCGACGTCGCCGCCTATGCTGCCTTCGCTGAAGCTGAGCGCCATCCAGGGCTCGAACCGCGTGATCACCCGCGGCCGGACCTCGCGGTGGACCAGGAGGAAGTCGTTCAGGCCGTCGGCCCAGGCATTCATCAGCGCCTTCAGCCAGGCGGGGCTCCGGGCGTAGCGGGCGCGCAGGTCGGCGGGGTCGACGAAAAGCCGTGCCCGCAGGTCCTGGGCCAGCGCCCCGCTGCCTTCGGCCTCGGCGAGGCGGCCGAGGGCGACCAAGTAGTTGGTCTCGATCCGGTTGAAGTCGTCCTCGGCCTGAGCATAGGCCATGCCGAACACCGCGTCGGCGTCGGTGCGGCCGTGCACGTGCGC
Organism: uncultured Acetobacteraceae bacterium; assembly: GCA_964236745.1. Classification (GTDB taxonomy): domain Bacteria; phylum Pseudomonadota; class Alphaproteobacteria; order Acetobacterales; family Acetobacteraceae; genus Lichenicola. The sequence goes on along the minus strand of CAXSHC010000178.1, from coordinate 5,133 downwards.
GATGCCCCAATCGTCGCGGGTGATGACGACCCGGGCGGCTTCCTGCCGCAGCCTCGCCCCGTCCTCCGCTGCGCGAGCGGGTGCCGCGGCGAGAACGGCGACAACGATCAGGCACCTGATCCGTGACATGCCTGGTCCTCCTGGTTAGGCCGTTCGCGTGATCGGAACGGGAACGTTTACTGGTTGGCAACCAGCCCGGGTGCAGAATGCAATGATCCTGCCAAGCATGAACCGGTGCACAGCCTGAACACGCCCTCTCCTGCGAGCCGAAGCTGCTGCGTGCCAAGTCCGCCAGTTGGGTGGCTGATCGGGCGGGCACGCCGCTCGTGGGCCGGCCGTGTGCTGCTGCTGGTCGCCGCGTTGCTGGCGCTGGCGGCACGCCCGGCGCTGGCGCAGCACCAGGCGATGCGGCTCTACAACGCGGACAACGGCCTGTTCAACGGCTCGATCACCGCCCTGGCCCAGGACCGCACGGGCTTCCTCTTCGTCGGCACCGAGAACGGGCTCTACCGCTACGACGGCCAGCATTTCGGCCATCTGACCGATGGGCTGCCGGCGAACGGCGTGGTGGAAGCGTTGCGCACGACAGCCGATGGCCGCATCTGGGCGGTGTTCTCGGACCGGGTCTACCTGCTCGGCCAGGGTCAGGCGTCATCGGTGGCGGTGGAGCCCGAGCCGGAGTTCGGCTATGGCCACCGCGTGGCGGTGCTGGGCGATGACCTGCTGCTGGTGCGCGGCCGCCGCCTGCTTCGCATTCGTTCGCGTTCCGGAACCGGACCCGCCATCCTGTCCGTGCAGCCGTTCGTGTCGGAAGCGGCAATGGCGCGCGATCCGAACCGTGCGGCACTGTTGTCCGGCTTCGACACCGTCAGCGTCGCGCGCGGCGAGGTCTGGGCCGGCTGCGGCAGGAAGGTCTGCCGGCTGGACGGCAACGGCATCGCGGCGGTGGTCGGCGCGTCGTCCGGCCTGCCCGCGGATCGCTGGAGCGCCGCGCTCTACGACCACACCGGAACCCTGTGGCTGCGCAGCCGGCAGCGCGTCGCCTTCCTGCCGCCCGGTTCCACCCGGTTCAACGTGACCGATTTCGGCGACGGGCCCGGCACCTATTCTCACGACACCACGCAGCTCGACCTGCTGCTCGACCCGGCCGGCCGCGTCGTGACGCAGGGCGCCCACGGCCTGCTCGTGCGACGGGGCGGGGCCTGGGTGCTGCAGGACCTTGAACGCGGCACGGCGTTCTCCTCGATCAGCGCGATGCTGGTCGACCGCGAAGGCTCGCTCTGGCTCGGCAGCTACGGCCAGGGGCTCGGATGCTTGCTCGGGCTGGGCGTGTTCGACAACTGGACCAACCTGGCGGACGACCTGGTGTGGAACACGAGGCGCGACGGCGCCGGCACGATGTGGGTGGCGAGCGACCTCGGCGTGGATGCCCTGCACTCGTCCGGCACGGCCGGCGCCGCGGCGCCGGGCTGGCACACCCGCGGCAGGGCGGTGACCCTCGCCGCTTCCGCCGACGGGCAGCTCTGGATCGGCGGCTGGGACGGCCGGCTGATCCGGCGCGACCCGCGAACCGGACGCGACGACACGGTGGCCCAGCTCGGACGGATCTACACGATCGTGCAGGATCCGGGCGTGCAGGATCCGGGCGTGCCGGATCCGGGCGTCCAAAACGCGGGTGTCCAGAACTCGGGCATCCGGGGGCCGGGCATGGGCGATGCGAATGCGGCACTCTGGGTAGGCACGCATGACGGCCTGGTCAGGGTCGACCGGCCCGGTGACGCCATACCGGCCATCGCCGCGGTGCCGGAGGTCAGGGACAGCGTGTTCGGGGTGTCGTTCGACAGGAACGGCGAGCTTTGGGCGCTGACCAGGACCACCCTGCTCCACCGCGATCGTTTTCTGCACTGGCATACGGTCATGCACACCGACCCCACGGGCGGTTACCGCGCCCGCTCCATGGCGTTCGCCGCCGACGGCACGCTTTGGCTGCCTTCCTACGCGGACGGCATCATCCGCCTGCACCTCGACGGCGACAGGATCGTCAGCCGGGACACGGAACCCGGCGCCCACCTGGCGTCCAGGGACGTGGAGATGGTGTACGCCGACCAAGCCGGCCGCGTCTGGATCGGCACCGACCGCGGCCTCGACGTCACCGACGGGACAAGTTGGCGCCACCTCGACACGCAGGACGGGCTGGTCGCCAACGACCTCAACACCAATGCCGCCTCGACCGACAACGACGGCACGCTCTGGTTCGGCACCTCCGGCGGCCTGTCGCACCTGCTCGACGGGAGCGGCCTGTTCCGCCCCTATGGCCTGCACCCGCTGATCACCGCGGTACGCCTCGACAACCCGGCCTCGATCGCGGCGCCGGCGCCATCGGTGTCCACCCACCTGCGCTGGACCGGCGACCCGCTGGTGATCAGCTTCGCGGCCCTCGACTTCCGCTACGAGAAGTCGATCCGCTTCCGCTACCGTTTGCGCGGCATCGACCAGTCCTGGACCGAGACCGCAGGGCGGGAAGCGCGCTACACCAACCCGCCCTTCGGCCGGCTGCGGTTCGAGCTGGTCGCGGTGGAGCCGGCGCACGGGCTCCGATCCGCGCCGATCGAGCTGGTCATCAAGATGCAGCCGCCGTTGTGGAAGACGTGGCCGGTCTATGCCGTGGGGGCGACCACAGCCGTGAGCCTGCTGCTGGCGCTGTGGCGCATGCGGGAACGCTACATGCTGGCGCGGCAACGGTTGCTGGAAGCGCGCGTCGCGGAACGCACGCGCGAGATCGAGCAGGCGCGGCTGATCCTGCTGCGCCAGGCCACCCATGACAGCCTCACCGGGCTGTTGAACCGGGCGGCGATCATGGAGCGTCTCCGGATCGCCATGCAGGGGGCGAACCGGTCGGGCCTGCCGCTGGCGGTGGCGCTGATGGACCTGGACCATTTCAAGCAGATCAACGACACCCACGGCCATCTCGGCGGCGACGCCGTGCTGGCGGCGGTCGGACGCCGCCTGCAGGCCGGCACGCGCGGGCAGGAGGAGGTCGGGCGCTACGGCGGCGAGGAGATCATCCTTCTGCTGCCGGGGCTCGGGCCAGAAGCCTGCGACCGGGTGGAAACCCTGCGCCGCACCCTGTTCGCCGAGCCGGTCGCGTTCGAACAAGGCCGGATCGAGATTTCCGGCAGCATCGGCGTCAGCTGGATGCGTCCGGACGACGAGGCCAGCACGCTCATCCGGCGTGCCGACATCGCGCTCTACGCTGCCAAGCAGGCCGGGCGGAACCGCACCGTTTTCGATCCGCCGGCGGCACGGCGTCCTTCCGAACGGATGGAAGCAGTCGGAACGCCGTGAATGGCCGAGTTGGGCGCGGCTAGAGCATGATCCGCGCGCGCCGGCTCACGAAGCATGTTCCAGCTTGTTGTTCTGACCAGCATCTTTGTCCGATCGGCCGATCCGGCCCGGTCGGATGATGCTTCAGCCGGGACCGGGGATCCGGGTTGCCTCGTCCAGGCGCAGAATGGTGTGAACGTTGGTCAGGGTGGTCGCCAGGGTGTTGATGGCACCAGTGCGCAGCGCGCCCAGGATGGCGGCGGCCTTGGTGTTCTCCGCCGCGATGGCGATCACGTCGGGAATGCGGTTCAGGTCCTCCCGGGTCAGGCCGATCACCCGCCCCTGCATGCCGGTGTCGGCCGGCCGGCCGTGTATGTCGATGAAGTCGTAGCCCATGGTGTCGCCGATGGTGCCGGCCAGGCGCGCTTCGGCGATCTCCTGCGGCGAGAACCAGCCCATCCGGACCATGTTACTGTCTTCCGACAGGTCGCCGATGCCGATCAGGGCAAAGTCGGCCCGCCTGGCGCGGTCCAGGGTGAGCTTGACGGTGTCGTTGCGATACAGCTCGGCGCGCAGCTCGGCGTTGGTGACCAAGGCGGGAGCGTAAAGCGTCTCGCTTTCGCCGTTGAAGCGCAGCGCCAGGCGCCGGCAGATGTGGTCCGGGTTCATGTGCTCGCCCGCGCGCAGCGAGCCGCCAATGGCGCACACAAAGGTGACCGCGCCGCGCGGCGGCAGCACCAGGGCATCGGCCACCGCCGACACGTTGCGTCCCATGCCGACAGCGACGATGGCACCATCGACGAGCGAGCGCGCGAGGGGCCCCGCCACCATGCGCGCCGCGGCGTTGCGCTGCGCGTCAGGGTCGCGGTGGTCGACCGAAACCAGCAGCCGGGCGATGCCGAAGCGCCGGACGAACTCGCGCTCGAACTCGGCGCCGGCCGAGAAGGGTTGGTGCACCCTGATCTCGACCAGGCCTTCCTCGCGGGCGCGGCGAAGCAGCCGGCTGATCTTGGCCCGCGACATGCCGTAGCGCTGCGACAGCACCTCCTGGGTCACGTCCTCGTAGTAGTAAAGCGTGGCGATCTCGATCAGGGTTTCGGCCCGCACCTCGCCACGCTCCGATCGGGAACTGTCCTTCTGCATGACGGGGATCAAGCGGCAGCCCGGCTGGCCGTCAAGCCGCGCGTTCGGCCCCCCCCGGCCGCCTGTCTCCCAGTCGCCTGCACCCCGGTCGCCTGCACCCCGGTCGCCTGCACCCGCCCTGCCCTGTCGCGGCCACCGTCGCATGGCTGCGGATCGTCGTGTCCATGCCTTCGATCCCCCTCAAGGTGCGCTGCACAATCCAACCTTACTTGAACATTCTTTCACCAGCAATCGAGCAAAGTTTCGCAACGGCGTCGATTCCTTGCCACGCACTAGCGGTCCCTCCAGCTTCTCCACCACCCCCTTTCCTGTAGCTTGTCTCAAAATCTGACAGAAAATCACTCGATCCACGACATGCAAGTGATCAAGTGTTTGACAATTGTTCAAGCAGGCGGGCATGGTGCGTTCTCCAACCGGGCATAGACCCGGAGGGCGTCGAACAAGGAGGACCTCGCGGCATGAACCGCGTGATCAACGATCCGAACCAAATCACCGAGGACAGCCTCGCCGGCGTGTTGCGGGCGCATCCCGACCTGCTGGCTGCCACGGACCATCCGCGCGTGCTGCGTAGCGTCGACGCCGCCGGGTCCCGCGTCGGCGTAGTGACCGGCGGCGGATCGGGCCACGAGCCGGCGTTTCTCGGCTATGTCGGTCCAGGACTGGTGG
>CAXSHC010000177.1:0-6558 GCA_964236745.1 uncultured Acetobacteraceae bacterium | reverse complement strand
GCCCTGCCCCTATCGATCGGTACCATCCACTTCGTCGGCATCGGCGGCATCGGCATGTCGGGAATCGCCCAGGTGCTGCACACGCTGGGCTACGTGGTGCAGGGCAGCGACATCGCCGAGGGCGCCAACGTGCAGCGCCTGCGCGACGCGGGCATCAAGGTGATGGTCGGCCACGACGCCGCCAACCTTGGCGACGCCCGCGTGGTGGTCACCTCCACCGCCGTGAAGCGCGACAACCCGGAAGTGGCGGCTGCCCGCGCCCGCCTGATCCCGGTGGTGCGGCGTGCCGAGATGCTGGCCGAGCTGATGCGCCTGCGCTGGTCGATCGCCATCGGCGGCACGCACGGCAAGACCACCACCACCTCCTTGGTCGCCGCCGTGCTGGAAGCGGCCAAGATGGACCCCACCGTGATCAACGGCGGCATCATCGAGGCCTACGGCACCAACACGCGCATGGGCGAAGGCGACTGGATGGTGGTGGAGGCCGACGAAAGCGACGGCTCCTTCCTGCGCCTGCCGGCGGTGATCGCCGTGGTCACCAACATGGACCCCGAGCACCTCGACCATTGGGGCACGCCCGAGGCGATGATGCAGGCCTACGACCAGTTCGTCGGCAACATCCCGTTCTACGGATTCGCGGTGCTGTGCCTGGATCATCCCAACGTCCAGGGCATGATCCCGCGCCTGAGCGACCACCGCGTCATCACCTACGGCTTCAGCCCGCAGGCCGACGTGCGCGCCGAGCGCATGGTGGCCGACAAGCGCGGCGCCACCTTCGAGGTGATCGTCACCGACAGGACCCGCAACCGCGGCCGCAAGCTGGGCCCGTTCCGGTTGCCGATGCTGGGCAGCCACGACGTGCAGAACGCGCTCGCCGCGATCGCGGTGGCGATCGAGATGGAAATCGACGAGAGCACGATCCGCAGCGCCTTTGCAGACTTCCGCGGCGTCAAGCGCCGCTTCACCCGCACCGGCGAGGCGGGCGGCATCACTGTGGTGGACGATTACGGCCACCATCCGGTGGAGATCGCCGCCGTGCTCAAGGCCGCCCGGCAGGCCGGCGCCCGCGACGTGGTGGCAATCGTGCAGCCGCACCGCTACTCGCGCCTGCAGACGCTGTTCACCGAGTTCTGCACCTGCATGAACGATGCCGGTACCGTGATCATCGCCGACGTGTATGCCGCCGGCGAGGCGCCGATCGAGGGCATGGACCGCGACGGCCTGGTGGACGGGCTGCGCGCCTCCGGCCACCGCTCGGTGGTGCCGCTACCGGGCCCGGAACACCTGGCCGAGATGGTGCACGCGATCGCCCGCCCCGGCGACTTCGTGATCTGCCTGGGCGCTGGCAACATCACCGCCTGGGCGCAGGCGCTGCCCGCCCAGCTCATGTCGCTGCAGAAGAGCCGCGGCGGCCACGCGGCGTGAACGTCGTTCATGCCCAGCCCCCGGAGCGGCACGACGTGGCGACGGGCCTCGGCCGGCTGGTGCCGCCGGCGCGCGGCCGCCTCGACCGGTCGGCGCCGCTGGGCGCGCAGACCTGGTTCGGCGTCGGCGGCGCGGCCGAGCTGCTGCTGCGCCCGGCCGATGCCGAGGACCTGTCGTCCTTTCTCGCCGTTCTACCGCCGGAGCTGCCCGTCACCACCATCGGCAAGGCGTCCAACCTCATCGTCCGTGACGGCGGCCTGCCCGGCGTGGTGATCCGCCTTGCCCGCGGCTTCTCCGATATCGCGGTGGAGCCGGACGGCATCGTGTGCGGCGCTGCCTGCCTCGACATGACGGTGGCCGAGCACGCCGCCGGCGCCGGCCTGCGCGGGCTGGAGTTCCTGGCCGGCATCCCGGGCTCGATCGGCGGTGCCGTGGCGATGAACGCCGGCGCCTACGGTGCGGAAATCACCGACGTGCTCGATTGGGCCGAGATCGTGAACCGCGAAGGCCAGTTCCTCCGGCTGCCGGTCGAGGCGCTCGGCTTTGGCTACCGCCGTTCCTGCCCGAAGGGGCGGTGGTGGTGCGCGTCCGCCTGCGCGGCGAGAACGTCGATCCGGCGATCCCGCGCGCCCGCATCAACGAGATCCGCGCCGCCCGCGAAGCCTCGCAGCCGACGCGCGCCCGCACCGGCGGCTCCACCTTCCGCAATCCCGACTCGTCGCAGACTGATTCCAAGGCCTGGCAGCTGATCGACGAGGCCGGCTGCCGCGGGCTCCGCCTCGGCGGCGCCCAGGTCAGCGAGAAGCACTGCAACTTCCTGCTCAACACCGGGAACGCTTCCGCCGCCGACATCGAGGCGCTGGGCGAGGAGGTGCGCCGCCGCGTTTCCGACAGCTCGGGCATCGCGCTCGCCTGGGAGATCAAGCGCATCGGCGTGCCGTCCGCGCAGGCGGCCGCCGCATGAGCGCGCTTCCCAGCGTCGCGGTGCTGATGGGCGGCATCTCGTCCGAGCGCGAGGTCAGCCTCAGCTCCGGCCGCGGCGTGCTGTCGGCGCTGCGCGAGGCAGGCTATGCGGTGCGCGCGATCGACGCCGGGTCGGACCTGTCCGCGCTGGTGGCCGACCTGTCGGCGGACCGCCCTGGCGTGGTGTTCAACGCCCTGCACGGCCGCTTCGGTGAGGATGGCGCGATCCAGGGCGTGCTGGACTGGATGGGCATCCCCTACACCCATTCCGGCATACGCGCGTCCGCGCTGGCCATGGACAAGGTGGCGGCGCGCGCGATGTTCAGCTCCGCCGGCCTGCCGGTCGCCAACGGCCGCGTGATCGAGATCGAGCGCTTCGCCGCCGCCGACCCGCTGCCGCTGCCTTATGTGATCAAGCCGGTGAACGAGGGCTCGTCGGTGGGCGTGGACGTCGTGCGCGCCGGCTCCAACCGGCGCCACGAGATCGTTTCGGCCTGGCGCTACGGCCCGCTCGCCCTGGTCGAGGAGTTCATCCCCGGCCGCGAGATCACCGTCGGCGTCATGGGCGGCAACGACCACGACGTCGGCGCCCTGACGGTGACCGACATTACCCCCAACCCCGAAGTCGCCGCCCACGACTTCTACGACTACGAGGCCAAGTACGCGGCCGGCGGCTCCCGGCACGTGCTGCCCGCCGCGATCCACCCCGACGCGTTCGCGGACGCCCTGCGCATCGCGCTGGCGGCACACCGGGCACTCGGCTGCCGCGGCGCGTCGCGCACCGATTTCCGCTACGACGACACCGCGCACGGCGCCCACGCGCCGGGCCGGCTCGTGCTGCTCGAGGTCAACACCCAGCCAGGCCTGACCCCCACCTCCCTGCTTCCCGAGCAGGCAGCACATCGCGGCATCGCCTTTCCCGCCTTGTGCGCCTGGATGGTGGAGAACGCTGCATGCCGCGCGTGAAGCCGAACGGCCAGGCCGGCGGGCTGATCGACCGTCCGTCGCGGGTCGGCATCTTCGCCAGGCGCCAGCGCCGGCTGCTCCGTCCGGCGCTATGCTCGGTGGTGCTGGTCGCCGTTGTCGCCGGAGGACTGCACATGTCGCACCTGATGCGCAACGAGGCTGCCTTCGCCCCCTTGCGCAGCGAGCTCGGCCACAAGGTGGCGATGCGCATCACCACCATCACCGTCTCCGGGCGCGACATGACCACCGAAGCAGCACTGCAGCAGGCGCTGGGCGTGAAGGTGGGCGACGACATGCTCGGCTTCTCGGTGGAAGCGGCGCGCCGCCGCATCGACCGCCTCACCTTCGTGGAGCACGTCACGGTGGAGCGCCGTCTGCCCGGCACGATCGTGGTGCAGCTCACCGAGCGCCGCCCGTTCGCGGTGTGGCAGAACCAGGGCCGCTTCGTGTTGATCGACCGCAGCGGTGCCCTGGTCGCCGACCAGGGCATGAACGGCAAGGACGCGGACGCCTTTTCGCAGCTGCCGCTGGTGGTGGGCACCGGCGCACCCGCGGCAGCCGAAGCGCTGATCGCGGCCCTCGCGGCCGAGCCGGACGTGCGTGCGCACGTGGTGGCCGCGGTGCGCGTCGGTCAGCGCCGCTGGAACCTCACGCTTCGCAACGGCTGCGACGTGCTGCTGCCCGAAGGCGAGGAGCCGGCGGCGCTGCACCGCCTGTCGCAGCTGCAGCGCAGCCAGCAACTGCTCCTGCGTCCGCTGGAAGCGATCGACATGCGCCTGCCGGACCGGCTGGTGGTGCGCCCGCGCCCGGTTCCGCCCGCCGACCCGGCCGCCGCGAACTCGGCCAACGGGGATCCGGTCAGCGTGGATCCAGGCACCGGCGCCCCGGGCGGTCCCACCCGTGCCGCCGGCAGGCCCGCGTCGGGCAGAACGGGCAGGGAAGGCGGGATGGTCCCCGCGACCGCCGGCGGGACCGAGTCCGGTGCGGCGATCCTCGACTCCGGCAGGAGGCCGGCATGACCGATCTCGTCCGCACGCCCACCAGCCAGCCGTCCCGCCGCGGTGCCCGCGGCCGCGGGCCCGCTCCCGCCGCCGCCGACGGCACCGTTCTGCCCGCCCTGCTGGCGGCTCCGGCGCCGGAACAGGCACGCCTGCTGGCGCTGCCACCGCCGGACGCGACGCAGACCTCCAGGCGACGGCCGCACCGGCCGGGCGTGTATGGCGTGCTCGACATCGGCACCACCAAGATCACCTGCCTGATCGGACGCGGCGAGCCGGACGGCAGCCTGCGCGTGCTCGGCTGCGGTTGGCAGCGCTCGCGCGGGGTGCGCCTCGGCGGCATCACCGACCTCGCGGAAGCCGAGCGCGCCATACGCGCCGCGGTGGGCCAGGCGGAAAGCCAGGCCGACCACCACCTGCGCACCGTCACCGTGAACCTGTCCTGCGGCCAACCGGAATCCCGGCTGTTCAACGTGCGCTGGCCGGTGGGCGGCCGCGTGGTGGGCGACGCCGACATACGGCGCGTGGTGAACGAGGGCCGCTCGCGCGCCGCCACCGACGGCCGCGACGTGATCCACGCCCTGCCGCTTTCGTTCTCCGTCGACGAGACCTCCGGAATCGAGGACCCGCGCGGCCACCATTGCGACCAGCTGTCGGCGCGGCTGCACGTGGTGGACGCGTCCGCGACCAGCCTGCGCAACCTCGCCGCCGTGCTCGGGCGCTGCGACCTCGACATCGCCGAGCTGGTGGCGGCCCCGCTCGCCTCCGGGCTGTCGGTGCTGGTGGAGGACGAGCGCGAGCTCGGCGCCACCGTGGTCGACATGGGTGGCGGCACCACCTCCATCGCCGTGTTCGGCGACGGCCAGGTGCTGCACACGGCCCAGCTCCCGGTGGGCGGCCTGCACGTGACCAAGGACATCGCCGGCATGATCTCCACCCCGCTCGGCAGCGCCGAGCGGCTCAAGGTGATCTATGGCAACGCCGAGGCCTCCTCCGACGACGAGCGCGAGATGCTCAGCGTGCAGCAGATCGGCGAGGACGAGCACCAGTTCACCCGCATGTCGCGCGCGCGCATCGTCGCCGTGATCCGCCCGCGCATCGAGGAAACATTCGAGCTGGTGCGCGACCGTCTCGACAGTGCGGGCCTCGGCCGCGCCACCGCCGGCCGCGTGGTGCTGACCGGCGGCGCCAGCCAGCTCGACGGCATCACGCCGATGGCGGCGCGCATCCTCAACCGCCAGGTGCGCCTGGGCCGCCCGGTCGGCGTGCGCGGCCTGCCGGACAACGCCACCGGGCCCGGCTTCGCCACCGCCACCGGGCTGCTGAGCTGGGCCGCCGGCGCCGGCCGCACCCTTTACGACATCGACTTCAACGAGCCGCGGCCGCCGGGACTGGTGCGCCGCCTCGTCGAGTTCCTGCGCGAGCGCGTTTGATCATGACGCACCCGCCAGCGATCCCACCGAACCGGTCGCCGCAGGCGATCACCCGCCCAGCCTCCAACAGGGGACCTCGTCCATGACCCTCAACCTCACGATCCCGCAGCAGACCTATTCCGACTTCACGCCGCGGATCACCGTGATCGGCGTGGGCGGCGGCGGCACCAACGCCGTCGACAACATGATCCAGCTCCAGCTGGCCGGCGTGGAGTTCGTGGCCGCCAACACCGACGCGCAGCAGCTCACCCACAGCCGCGCCGACCGGCGCATCCAGCTCGGGCCGCACCTGACGCAAGGGCTTGGCGCCGGCGCCAAGCCGGAGATCGGCCGTGCCGCCGCCGAGGAAGCCGCCGACGAGCTCGCCCGCCACATGGACGGCGCGCACATGGTGTTCATCACCGCCGGCATGGGCGGCGGCACCGGCACCGGGGCGGCACCGGTGATCGCCCGCATGGCGCGCGAACGCGGCATCCTCACCGTGGGCGTGGTGACCAAGCCGTTCACCTTCGAGGGTGGTCGTCGCGCCAAGGCGGCGGAAGCCGGCATCATCGAGCTGCAGCAGTTCGTGGACACCCTGATCGTGATCCCGAACCAGAACCTGTTCCGACTGGCCAATGAGCGCACCGGCTGGAAGGAAGCGTTCAAGATGGCCGACCACGTGCTCTACATGGGCGTGCGTGGCGTGACCGACCTGATGGTGGCGCCCGGCCTGGTGAACCTCGACTTCGCCGACATCCGCACCGTGATGGCGGAGATGGGCAAGGCGATGA
>CAXSHC010000176.1:0-6558 GCA_964236745.1 uncultured Acetobacteraceae bacterium | reverse complement strand
TCGTGCTTCTCGTCGGTTGCGGCGTAGAACGAGGTGGTGCGGGCGAAGAAGGCCTTCAGCGAAGCGGGGTCGTCGATGTCGACCGCTTCCTGGAGCCAGTCGCGGGTCTCGAACGCGCCGTCGTAGAACACGCCGCTTTCGCCGGTAGGGGCCAGGATGATGAACTCGTGGCTGAGCTCTCCGCCGATCGGACCGGTGTCGGCCACCATCGGGATCGCCTTGACGCCCAAGCGCTGGAAGGTCCGCAGATAGGCCAGCATCATGCGGTGGTAGCTCGCCACCGCAGCCGCATGGTCGATGTCGAAGCTGTAGGCGTCCTTCATCAGGAACTCGCGCCCGCGCATGACGCCGAACCGCGGGCGCACCTCGTCGCGGAACTTCCACTGGATGTGGTAGAGCGACTGCGGCAGCTCGCGATACGACTTCACCGACTGGCCGAACAGGTCGGTGATCATCTCCTCGTTGGTGGGCCCATACAGCAGGTCGCGCTCGTGCCGGTCGCGCACGCGCAACATCTCCGGGCCGTAAGCGTCGTAGCGGCCGCTCCGGCGCCACAACTCGGCTGGCTGAAGCGTCGGCATCAGCACCTCCTGGGCGCCGATCGCGTCCTGCTCCTCACGCACGATCTGCGAGATGCGGCGCAGGACGCGCAGGCCGGCAGGCAGCCACGCATAGATGCCGGATGATGTTTGGCGAACGAGGCCCGCGCGCAGCATCAGGCGGTGCGAGGCGATCTGCGCCTCGGCAGGGATCTCCTTCAGGGTCGGCAGGAAGAAGCGGGACAGGCGCATCGCGGTGCAGGCTCTTCGGCAGGGAGGCCGGACCCTAGATCAATCCGCAATGCGGCGAAACCTTGTCAACCGCCACGTTGTGCGTCGCAACACAAGTGTAAGCATAATGATGCAGCGCACAAGTAATAGCGACCGGAGATAACATTTTGGATGATGACATATAGGCAATGATCTCCTAAAAGGGCCCACGACGCTTGGTTCCAGCGTGTGGGCCGAGTTTAGGGAGAAAACGCCAGTCACACATCGGGCAGGAAAGTTACGCCCTGCCCCGGTGGAGATGATCGGCGGATCCGGATGCCGGGTCCACATAAAACTATCGTTCGAACATCACAAAAGTAAGCCTGTCAGGCGACGCTGCATAACAACTATGCAGCGGACGCCATCAATTGCTTACACGCGGAGCCGGTCCGGCTCCTACACGCGCATCAGGTGGACGTCGACCAACGGGCGCTTCTGCAGCTTGCGACCGAGAGCCCGTCGCAAGGCGGTCTTGGCAGCGTCGCGAAAGCCGTCCTCGTCCTGGCGCACGCCGGGCGGGATTTCGGCCAAGCTGGCGGCGAAGGCACCGGTGATGCGCGAGGCTTCCACATCGTCGGGATCAAACAGGCCCGGCGCGCTGAGCTTGGGCTGACCCACCAGCCGTCCGCCCGAATCGATCACCAAGCTCGCCAGCACCAAGCCGTTGAACAGCATCTTTCGACGCGCCGACAGCACGCCGCCGTTCATCGGCAGGATACGGTTGCCATCCAGCGCCAGGCGCCCTGTGGGTGCGGTGTCCACCACCTCGACACGGCCCGGTGACAGGTTGAGCACGTCGCCATCCTCCAGCAGGATCGGCGCGATCCCTTCCTCGCGCGCGAGCTCAGCATGCGCGGTCAGGTGGCGCCATTCGCCGTGCACGGGCACCGCGTAGCGTGGCTTGACCAGCCCATACAGGCGCCGCATTTCGTCGCGCGAAGCGTGGCCGGACACATGCACGCTGTGGTCGCGGTCGGTCAGGACACGCACGCCGCGCTTCACCAGGTTGTCCTGCACCGCCATCACCGCACGCTCGTTGCCCGGGATCATGCGGGACGAATAAACCACCGTGTCGCCCTGTCCGAGCGAGATGTTCTGGTGCGTGTCGGCGGCAATCCGCGACAATGCCGAGCGGGGCTCGCCCTGGCTGCCGGTAACGATCATCAGCAGGTGGTCGTCCGGCACGTCGTCGGCGTCCTGCTCGGAAAGGAATGGCGGCACGTCGCGGAGGTAGCCGCATTCGCGTGCTGCCACGTCAAGGTTGCGCAACGAGCGCCCGACCACCACCACCGAACGGCCGGCCGCTTCGGCCGCGAGGGCAATGCTCTCGACCCGGGCGACATTGCTGGCAAAGCAAGTCACAGCGACGCGTCCCCTGATGCTGCGAACCAGGGCCGCCATGCTGCGGCGCACGTCGGCCTCCGAACCGGACTCGCCCTCCACCATGGCATTGGTGCTATCGCACACCATCGCCAGGACGCCTTCGCGTCCCAGTGCGGCAAACGCATCCAGATTGGTGGGCAAGCCGACCATCGGGCTCGGGTCGAGCTTCCAATCACCGCTGTGCAGCACTGTGCCGTGCGGCGTACGCAGCACCAGCGCCTGCGCTTCCGGCACCGAATGGGTCATGGGCAGGAACTGGAGGCGGAAGGGCAAGAGTTCGAAGCTGCCGCCGATGGGGATCACGTGCAGCGGCACCTGGTTCTGTAGTTGTGCCTCGCCCAGCTTGCGACGCAGCACCACGGCGGCGAACGGGGTGGCATAGACCGGGCAGCGCAACTGCGGCCAGAGATGCGCCACCGCACCCAGGTGGTCCTCGTGCGCGTGGGTGATCACCAACCCGATCAACGCCGAACGGCGCTCAACGATGAAGGCGGGATCGGGCATCAGGATCTCGGCTTCGGGGGTATCGTTACCACCGAAGCCGATGCCGCAATCCACCGCCAGCCAGGTGTCGTCGCACCGGTACAGGTTGAGGTTCATGCCGATCTCGCCCGTCCCGCCGAGAGGCAGGAACGCCAGACCCTGGTTCATTTCCGTCATCAGTCGCCTTTGATCAATCGTCTCGTGTTGGCCGCAAGAAGGGGACTGCGCCCCGCGATGGGTCGGAGATCCACAAGCCTGCGCTCGGAATCGATCCGTGGAACAATGGTCGTGCCGTCAGCCGATGCCGGATGCCGGCTGCTGGCACCTGCAGGATATCGGGAGCCGCATCCTCAGCCACAAGCCGCGCGCCGCTGGACGCAATGCGGGAACAGCACCTCGCCCGTGTCGATCCGTTGTTCCCGGCCAGCTATCTCGATCAGCAGCGCCCCGTCCGTCGCGAGGCCGACGAAGCTGCCGGACCGGCGGATCCCGCCCGACTCGACCGCCAGAACGGTTCCGAGCGGATGTGCACGGGCAAGCCAGCATGACCGGATCGCGTCAAAGCCGTCCCGATGGAAAACCGCCTGCCAATGGTCGAGGCCGGCGAGAACCCGCTGCGCGACGATTTCTGCATCCAGCGTCTGTCCGAGGTCGGCGAGGCAGGCAACGTCTCGATCTGGAACCGTGGGCGCACGCAGGAGATTGGCCCCGAATCCGATCACCAGCCAGTCCGGGCCGGCTCCGGTGCCACGCTCGACCAGGATGCCAGCCAGCTTGGCATGACCGAGGATGACGTCGTTCGGCCACTTCAACCGAAGCCGGGGATCACCGCCGAGCGCCTGATGCAACGACAAGGCAGCCAGAAATGGCCACAAGGCGGGCTGGTGCAGCGCGCCAGCGGGGCGGAGCAACGCGGACAAGGCGAGGTTTCCGGTCTGGCCAGTCCACGACCGACCGCGACTGCCCCGGCCCTGCGTTTGGCAACGCGCCAGCACGGCCAAGCCCGCCTCCTCGCCCGCCTCGGCCCTGGCGATGCACAGATCGGAGGTGGACGGCAGGCTATTATGGATCTCCAGACGCCAGCCGGTGCTCCCGCCCGTCACCATCCGTTCTGCCGCATCACCTGAACAGGACGGCGGCAGCAGCCTGCGCGGCGCCGACCACCGGCCCCAGCACGAGCAGGAACAGGGCGGTGACAAGGCCCATGGCGCCGGTGACGAACGACAAGGTGCGGGTGTTGCGGTCGAAGGCCGGCACCGGAGCGTCGAGATACATCACCTTCACCACGCGCCAGTAGTAGTACAGGCCGACCACGCTGGTGACGATGCCGACAACGGCAAGGGTCCAAAGCCCGGACTGCACGGCGGCGGCGAAAACCAGGAGCTTGCCAAAGAACCCGGACAAGGGAGGCACACCGGCCATGCTGAACATGAACACGGCCATGGCAAGGGCCAGCATGGGATTGGTGCGGGACAATCCGGACAGGTCGGCGATGCGCTCCAAGGGGCGGCCCTGGCGGTGCATGGCAAGGATGCAAGAAAACACACCCACCGTCATGAACAGGTAAGTGGTGAGGTATACCAGCGTGCCACGCACCCCTTCGGGCGTGCCGACGGCGACGCCGATCATGGCGTAGCCCATGTGGCCGATGGAGGAGTAGGCCATCAGCCGCTTGATGTTGGTCTGCGGTATCGCCGCCAGGGCGCCCAGCACCATAGTGCAGATCGCCACAAGCTCCACCAAGAGCTGCCACTGGGTGGTCAGGTGGCCGAACGGGCCGGCCATCACCCGGAGCAGCAGCGCGAACGCTGCGACCTTGGGCGCACCGGCCAGGAACGCGGTCACGGAGGTGGGGGCACCCTGATAAACGTCGGGAGTCCACATGTGGAAGGGAGCAGCCGACAGCTTGAAGGCGAGACCCACGAACACGAACACGATGCCGATCACAAGGCCAGCGGGCACGGCACCGCCGCCGATCAATGCGGTGCGTAGGCCGCCATACTCCATGGTTCCAGCGAAGCCATAGACTAGGGATACGCCGTAGAGCAGCAGCCCCGAAGCGAGCGAACCCAGCACGAAGTACTTCAAGCCGGCCTCGGCAGAAGTGAGCTCGTCGCGGGCGAAGGCGCAGAGGATGTAGATGGCGAGCGACTGCAACTCGAGCCCGACATAAAGGGTCATCAGGTTGCCGGACGAGGCCATGACCAGGGTGCCAACGGTGGAGAACAGCACCAGCACGGGAAACTCGAACCGATCCACCTTCTGCCGCACGTTGTAGTCGAGCGACATCAGCAGGGCGAAAGCGGCGCCAGCCAAGCTCAGGATCTTCATGAACCGAGCGAAGCCGTCGTTGACGAAGGTGGCACGGTAGCCGGTGCCGGCCGGGGCGAGGATCACCAGAACGGCCGTAACAAGAAAGGCGACCAGGGTCAGCACGGTGCAACCCAGCGCGGACGCGCCCTTCTTCTGCATCACCCCAAACAACAGGATAACCAGGCCACACACGGAAAGCACGATTTCCGGCAGGGCGAGGGTCCAGTTGATCATCGGGCTGCCCGCAGCGTCGATCATCGGAACACCAGGAACACGGAGGTGAGCGTCAGCAGGCCGATCAGCATGGTGAAGGCATAGACGGCGATGGAGCCGGTCTGGATGCGAACCAGCTGGGTGGAGCCGCCGGCGGTGAGGCGGGCGAGCCCGGCCGAACTGCCGTCGATGATGCCCTCGTCCGCACCGTGCCACAGCACGCGGGCCAGTACGGCATAGGGACGAACAAAGATGGCGTCATACAGCTCGTCGAAGTACCACTTGTTGAGCAGGAACAAGTAGAGCGACCGGTAACGGGTCGCCAGCTGCGCCGGGAGCGCCGGGCGGGCCATGTAGCAGAACCAGGCGGTGGCGGCACCAAGAAGAGCGGCGACCGTCGGGATCAGGGTGAGCAGGACCGGCAACTGGTCGAGGTTGGCAAGCACGTGATTGTCCTGGCCGGAAAAGATCGCGCCGTTCCAGAACCCGGCCTGCGCCTTGCCGATAAAGGCGGGGTAGAGCAGCCAGCCCGCGAACACCGCGCCGAGGGACAACAGGACAAGCGGGATGGTGATCGCGGGTGGGCTTTCATGCGCATGCGCGGCCAGGCGGGCGTCGCGCGGGCTGCCGTGGAACACCAGGAACAGCAGGCGCCCGCTATACAGCGCGGTGATGAAGGCGGTGACGACGCCCAGCACCCAGCCGTAATAGCCGATGCCGCCGGCGACCCAGGCGCCGTCGATGATGGCGTCCTTGGACCACCAGCCGGCAAAGGGCGGAATGCCGGCCAGCGCCAAGGAGCCGCACCACATGGCGACGTAGGTGACGGGAACCTTGCGCCACAAGCCACCCATCCGGAACATGTCCTGTTCGCCGGCCAAAGCGTGGATCACGGAGCCGGCGCTCAGGAACAGCAACGCCTTGAAGAAGGCATGCGTCATCAAGTGGAACATGGAGGCCTGATAAAGACCGCAACCGGCGGCGATGAACATGTAGCCAAGCTGCGAGCAGGTCGAATAGGCGATGGTGCGCTTGATGTCGGGCTGCACCAGTCCGACGGTGGCGGCGAAGAAGCAGGTCGATGCGCCGATCAGCACCACGATCGCCTTGGTGACGGGCGCGAACTCGATCAGCGGCGACATGCGCGCCATCAGGAACACGCCGGCCGTCACCATGGTCGCGGCGTGGATCAGCGCGGAAACCGGGGTTGGGCCTTCCATGGCGTCGGGCAGCCAGGTGTGCAGGAACAGTTGCGCCGACTTGCCGCAGGCGCCGATGAACAACAGCACGCCGATCACCTCGTAAGCACGCATGGTGCTACCAAACAGGTGGTAGGAGGCATCCGCATGTGCCGGCG
>CAXSHC010000175.1:317-6587 GCA_964236745.1 uncultured Acetobacteraceae bacterium | reverse complement strand
GTTGTGGCCCACCAGCCCGAGCCGGTCGCCGGGACGCAGCGAGAAGGAAACGCCGCGAAGCGCCTGCACCACCATGCGCTGCTGCTGGTTCTGCTCGAAGCGGCTCGAGGCGACCTTGGCCAGGGTCTTGCGCAGGGTGCGCGCGCTGCCATGATATAGTGGAAAGGTGACGTGCAGGTCCTGCACCAGGACGCCGGCGCCCGATCCAGGCAGGAACCCGCCCATCGCCTCAGATCCAGTAGGCGAGGCGGGCACGCACGCGCATGAACAGAAGCAAGGCGGCGATCCACAACAGCACGCTGTCGTAAACCGACAGCCGCCACAGGTGCGCGCTCGCCTGCTCGCCCAGCAGCGGCCGGCGCACGATCTCGATCAGCGCATAGAACGGGTTCAGCTGCAGCCAGGCGTGGCCGCGCGTAATCAGCTCCGGCCGCCAGATAATCGGGCTGATGAAAAAGAAGATCTGCATCAGACTGGAGATGATCGGCGGGATGTCGCGGTAGCGCGCCCCCAGGGTCCCAAGCAGCAGGCAGGCAGCAACGGCATCCAGCAGCCACAGCGCCGCCCCCGGCAGCGCCCACAGCGCGTGCGCGCCCGGCCAAACGCTGAACACCGCGAACACCACCACGATCACCACGACGTTGTGCAGCAGCACCAGGATGTTGCGTATGATGCAGCGCGCCGCGTGCAGCGCGAACGGCAGCCGCATGGAGCGGATCATACCTTCCGCTTGGGTGAAGCAGGAGGCGCCCTCGTTCACCACGCCGCCGATGAAGCCCCACAGCACCAGCGACAAGGACAGGAACGGCATGTAGGTGCGAAGGTCGATCCTGAACAAGGTAGTGTAGAGCATGCTCATCGCCCCCACCATCACCGCCGTCGACGCGGTGAGCCAGAACGGGCCCAGTACCGAGCCGCGGTAGCGCAGCTTCACGTCCAGCCAGCCCAGCGTCCAGCACAGCCGCCAAAGCCGGCCGGCCTCGCCGAGGTCGCGCAGCACATGGCGCAGGCGTGCCCCGCCGTCCTCGGGCTGCAGGTCCAGAAGCGGCTCGTTGGCGGCAGCGGTACTCGGCGCCGTCATGGGAAAGCCTTCCGGAAACAGGAACGGGACCGGGAAGAAGGATCAGGCCTGCGACACACGGCGGGAAGTGGTGCCCGGGGGCGGATTCGAACCACCGACACTGCGATTTTCAGTCGCATGCTCTACCAACTGAGCTACCCGGGCTCCTGCCCTGCGGGACGTGGCGCAGCGCCGGTCCGTTGGTGGCGCAGGCTTTAGCCCATGCCTTCCTCCGGATCAAGCCGGCCGCCGGCCTCGTCGTCGGGATCGGCCGGCGGCCCGGGCACGCGATACTGCCCGGTGAGCCAGCGGCCCAGATCGGCGTCGGCGCAGCGCACCGAGCAGAACGGCCGGTGCCTCGCCTCGGCGGGCCGCCCGCAGATCGGGCAGGGAGCCGCTGGTCGGGGGGGGCCGGCAGCCGGGCCCGGAGGGTTCGGCTCAGCCATGATCGAGGTTCCAGGCCAGAACGGGAAGCGATGGGTCCATGCGGATCGAGATGGGTCGCCCCGCGCGTCGTGCCAGGGCGTCGCATGCTGAACGGTCCCGTTGCAGCGCCGTGCCCACGTCCAGCCCGACCACCAGCCCAGGCAGGCGGTGCGGCGGCACGGCGGCGATCCGGTCGGCGGCACGCAGGGCGGCAAGGGCGGCGGCATGCGGCCCTGCCAGCAGCTCGTGCAGGGGCGGATGCACGCGCGGCCGCAGGATCTCCGCCAGCCCGAGTGCGGTGAAGCCGAGCAGCCTCGGCTGCAACGGGTCCAGCGCCAGCGCCGCCTCGATCTCCGGCCGCAGCGCCGCCCGCTTGCGCGCGGCAAGCCCGGCGAGGTCGAGCAGGATCGCGCCGGACAGGTTGCGCAGCCGCAGCTGGTGCAACAGCGGCCCGATCGCGGCGCGGTTGGCGGCGAACTGCGCCACCTGCTTGCCCTGCCGACCGGCGCTGGTGCCACCGCCGTCGAGATCGATCGCCACCAGCGCCGGCGTTGGATGGATGCTGGCCGTCATGCCGCCCGGAAGCGCGACCACCGTCACCGACAGCGCCTCGACCTGTTCCTCCACCGACGCAGGCATCACGGTCGCCGCGCGCTCGATGCGGTGCCGCAGGCCTGGCGCCACTTCCGCGGCGAGCGCCGTGTGGTCAATCGTGATCGGCGCGTTGGGATACGCGGCGGCGAGCTTGGCCAGCGGGTCGGGCCCCGCCGCCAGCAGGGCCGGTACCCCGGCACGCTCGAAGCCCGATTCGTCGCACACCCGCAGCCGGGGCCCCTTGCCGCCCTGCGCGCTGCGCACAACCCGCACCAGCACCGGGTCGCCATCGCCCGGGTGCGGCTCGTTGTCGCGGAGCGGCAGGAAGCCGGACCCAGAGCCCAGTGCCACGAAAGCGCCGCCGAGCGCTGGCAGCACCGTCTCGATCCGGCCACGGTACAGGTCACCCACGCCGTCCGGCGCTCCCGGACGCCACAACGCGTAGTCGAGCAGGCGCTCGCTTTCCACCGCAGCGATGCGGACCTCGCCCGGGCTGGAGGCGGCCAGCAGGCGAACCGTCACCGGCCGCTCACGGCAGCCAGCCGCGTCCCCGGAGCAGCTGTGCGGTCTCGAACAACGGCAGCCCGACCACGTTGGAGTAGCTGCCCGACAGGAAGCGCACAAAGGCAGCGACCTGGCCCTGCAGCGCGTAGCCGCCCGCCTTGCCGCGCCAGTCCCCGGCCGCGATCAGCGCGTCGATCTGCCGCTCCGACAGGCGAGACAGGCCGACCACGCTTTCCACGATACGGCCGGACTTGCTGCCGTCAGGCAGGCGCAGCACCACCGCGGTCAAAACCGTGTGCCGGCGGCCGGACAACAGGGACAGGCAGCGCCGCGCGCAGTCCTCGTCCTCGGCCTTGGGCAGGATGCGGCGTCCCAGCGCAACCGCGGTGTCCGCCGCCAGAAGCAGCCCGGGTCCGGGCGCCATGGCAACGGCCGCTGCCGCCTTGGCCTCGGCCAGCCGCGCGACATAGGCGCGCGGCAGCTCGCGCGGACGCGTCGCCTCGTCGATGTCGGGTTGGAGGATCGCGTCGGGAACGATGCCGATCTGCGCCAGCAGGTCCCGCCGGCGCGGGCTCGCCGAAGCGAGGAAAAGCCTGGACCGCATCTCGGGCGGCACGGCCCCGTCGGGCTCGGCCGGCACCCCGGCCAGGACGGGTTCTACTTGAATCGGAAGGTGATCCGGCCCTTGGACAGGTCGTAGGGCGTCATCTCGACGTTGACCCGGTCGCCCGCGAGGACGCGGATGCGGTTCTTGCGCATCTTCCCACTGGTATGGGCGAGAAT
Source organism: uncultured Acetobacteraceae bacterium (assembly GCA_964236745.1). Classification (GTDB taxonomy): domain Bacteria; phylum Pseudomonadota; class Alphaproteobacteria; order Acetobacterales; family Acetobacteraceae; genus Lichenicola. Next base: position 3,220 of record CAXSHC010000175.1, on the reverse strand, counting down.
GCTGTGCTCGTTGTCGAGCTTCACCCGGAACATGGCATTGGGCAGCAGCTCCTGAACGGTGCCGCTGAACTCGATCATGTCTTCCTTAGACATCGTGCCGGTCTTGTCGTTGAAGCATGGGGCATCGACGCATCAGGCGCCTCCTGAACTGTTGAAAAGGGATCGGTATCCCGGGAACGCGGCAGGAGCCAATGCCGACGGCCCGTTCACACGGGTTTTCGGGCCGGAACATGAGGATTGCATCGTTCCGGGTCAAGCGCGCCCGAGACGGATCGCCACGCTGCGGGCGTGCGCCTGCAACCCTTCGGCTTCCGCCAACGCGACTGCGGCCGGACCGACCCGGGCCAGCCCGTCGCGGTCGGACGCGATCCAGGTGGTGCGCTTCAGGAAGTCGTACACCGACAGCCCGGACGCGAACCGCGCGGTGCGGCTGGTCGGCAGGACGTGGTTGGGGCCGCCGACGTAGTCGCCGATCGCTTCCGGGCAGTGCCTGCCACGAAAGATCGCGCCGGCATGGCGAACCGAGCGGAACGCTTCCGCGTCGTCTGCCAGCATGAGCTGCAGGTGCTCCGGCGCCAGCCGGTTGACCAGCGGCCAGATCTCCTCCTGCCGGTCTGCCACGATGATGGCACCGTAGTCGTTCCAGCTCGCCGCGGCGATCGCGGCGCGTGGCAGCGTTTCCAGCGCGCGCGCGACGGCGCCTGCGACCGCGTCAGCGAAGCCGGCATCGTCGGTCAGCAGGATCGACTGCGCCAGCTCGTCGTGCTCGGCCTGGGCCAGCAGGTCATAGGCTACGTGCTCTGGATCGTTGTCGCGGTCCGCGACGATGACCACCTCGGACGGCCCGGCGATGCTGTCGATGCCGACATGGCCGAACACCTGCCGCTTGGCTTCCGCGACAAAGGCGTTGCCCGGGCCGACGATCCGGTCCACCGCCGGAATGGTCGCGGTGCCGTAGGCCAGCGCGCCGACCGCCTGCGCCCCGCCCACGCGGTAGATCTCGTCCACCCCGGCCAGCCGCGCCGCCGCCAGCACCAGCGGGTTCATGTGGCCGCCGGGGCAGGGGACGCACATGGCGATCCGGCCGACCCCCGCCACCCGGGCCGGAACCGCGTTCATCAGCACCGAGGACGGATACGCCGCCTTGCCGCCCGGCACGTAGATCCCAACCGCGTCCAGCGCCGTCCAGCGCAGGCCGAGGGTGAGCCCGGCCTCGTCGGTGAAGCTGAAGTCGCGCGGGAGCTGGGCGCGGTGGAACGCCTCGATGCGCCGGGCCGCCAGGCCGAGCGCTTCCGCCAGGGACGGCTCGATCCCCGCCACCGCGTCGTCCACCTCGGCGGTCACGACGCGCAGCCTGTCGGGGGTGAGCGGCCGCTCGTGCCGGTCGAACCGGTCGGTATGCGCACACACCGCCGCGTCGCCCTCGTCGCGAACCGACTGCAGGATCGCCCGCACCGGCGCATCGACCCGCGTCCCGCCGTCGCGCACCTCATGCACCAAAGTTGCGAACGCCGCCTCGAAGCTGGGATCGCCAGTGAACAGGCGCTTCACGCGTTGGCGCCCGTTCCGGCCCCGTCGAGTGCCGCCCGGAACCGTCCGATCCAGGCGCCGATCGCCTCGGGCTGGGTCTTGAGCGCGGTGCGGTTGACGATCAGCCGGCTGGTGACCTCGGCGATCACCTGCACCTCCTGCAAGCCGTTCGCCTTCAGGGTGGAGCCGGTCTGCACCAGGTCGACGATCAGGCGGCACAGGCCGAGGCCGGGTGCCAGCTCCATCGCTCCGTTCAGGTGCACGATGTCGGCATGCACGCCGCGTGCGGCGAAGTGGCGCCGGGCGATGCCGGGATACTTGGTCGCCACCCGCACCTGCGACCAGCGCGCCGGGTCGTCTCCTGCCGCCGTCTCAACCGGCTCCGCGACCGACACCCGGCAACCGCCGATGCGCAGGTCCAGCGGGGCGTAGATCTCGGGGTAGTCGAACTCCATCAGCACGTCGGCGCCGCAGATGCCGATCTGCGCCGCACCGAAAGCGACAAAGGTCGCGACATCGAACGGGCGCACGCGCACCACGTCGAGCAGGGGGTCGTCGGTGGGAAAGCGCAGGCGGCGGCTGTTCTCGTCCAGGCAGTCGGCCGCCGGCACCACGCCCGCCGCCGCCAGGAGCGGCACGCACTCGCGCAGGATGCGCCCCTTCGGCAGCGCAAGAACCAGCGGGGTGGCGACCTCCGGTGCTGGAACGGTTCTGGACAGCGCGGACATGACCTCTCCGGAACGCGCCGCGCGGGCGATAACGCGGGCGATGGCGCCGGCGTTAGCACCCGGACCGCCGCAACGGAAGGCCGCCGCGCGATCGACGGTGGGCGTCAGCCGGGCACGCGCTCGATCACCGCGCCGCAGCCGGACAGCTTGCGCTCGACCGCCTCGTAGCCGCGGTCGAGATGATACACCCGGCTCAGCATCGTCTCGCCCGACGCCGCGAGGCCGGCCAGGATCAGCGAGAACGAGGCGCGCAGGTCGGTTGCCATCACCTGGGCGCCGGAAAGGGAGTCGACGCCGCGTATGATCGCCGACGAGCCGTGCACGTTGATGCGCGCGCCCATCCGGTTGAGCTCGGGCACGTGCATGAACCGGTTCTCGAAGATCGTCTCGGTCATCATGGAGGCACCCTCGGCCACCGAGAACAGCGCCATGAACTGCGCCTGCATGTCGGTCGGGAACCCCGGATAAGGCTCCGTCATCACGTCCACGCCGCGCAGCCGGCCGGAGCGGCGCACGCGCATGGCGTTCTCCTCCTCCACCACCTCGATGCCGGCCTCCTCCAGCGTGCGCACCACCGCGCGCAGGTGGCGCACCTGCCCGCCCACCAGGCGCACGTCGCCGCCGGCGATGCCGACCGCGCAGGCA
>CAXSHC010000175.1:0-229 GCA_964236745.1 uncultured Acetobacteraceae bacterium | reverse complement strand
GATCCGATCCGACACCACCGCGTGATGCGCCCCGTGCAGGCGGTCGACGCCGTCGATGACCAGGATGCCGGTTCCCGCCCCGCTCACCTGCGCGCCCATCGCGTTCAGGCAGGCGGCGAGGTCGTCGATCTCCGGCTCGCGCGCCGCGTTGACGATCTCGGTGCGGCCGGAAGCCAGCGTGGCTGCCATCAGCAGGTTCTCGGTGGCGCCGACGGACGCGAACGGCAGC
>CAXSHC010000174.1:0-6600 GCA_964236745.1 uncultured Acetobacteraceae bacterium | reverse complement strand
GATGCGCTGGTCGCCCCGGGGCTGCCGGATGGTGCTGCGCTCCTGCGGGCGCTGGTCGCGATCGTCGGCCAGCGCCACGTCCTGACCGGATCAGCGCAAACCCGCCGCTACCGCACCGGCTGGCGCTGCGGCGGCGGTGACGCCCTGGCGGTGGTGCGGCCCGGCAGCCTGCTGCAGCAGTGGCGCGTGGCGCGGGCCTGCGTGGATGCCGGCCGCATCGTGCTGATGCAGGCGGCCAACACCGGCCTGACCGGTGGCTCCACCCCCGACGCCGGCGGCTACGACCGCGAGGTGGTGATCGTCAGCACGCTGCGCATGGACCGGATCCGCCTGCTGGGCGGCGGCCGGCAGGCGCTGTGCTTTCCCGGCGCCACCCTGCACCGGCTGGAGCGGATGCTGAAGCCGCTCGGCCGCGAACCGCATTCGGTGATCGGCTCGTCCTGCATCGGCGCCTCGGTGATGGGCGGGGTGGCGAACAACTCGGGCGGCGCCCTGGTGCGTCGCGGCCCGGTTTATACCGAGATGGCGCTGTTCGGCCGGGTGGACCCGGACGGGCGGCTGGTGCTGGTGGACCATCTCGGCATCCGGCTCGGGTCCGATCCGGAGCAGGTGCTGCGCCGCCTGGACGAGGACGCGTTCGGCGAGGACGACGTCGACTGGGAAGCCGGGCGCGGCCACGACGACAACTACGCGTCGCACGTGCGCGACGTGGAGTCGCCGCTGCCGGCCCGCTTCAACGCCGACCCGTCGCGGCTGCACGAGGCGTCGGGAAGTGCCGGCCGGCTGGTGCTGTTCGCGGTGCGCCTCGACACCTTCGAGGCGGAAGCGGCGCCCACCGTGTTCTACATCGGCACGAACCAGCCGGCCGTGCTGGAAGCGCTGCGCCGCCGCATCCTGCGCGAGCTGCCGGCGCTGCCGATCGCGGGCGAGTACATGCACCGCGACATGTTCGACGTCGCCGATCGCTACGGCAAGGACACGGTGGTCGCGATCGAGCGCCTGGGCACGGCGCAGCTGCCTGCCTTGTTCGCGCTCAAGGCTTGGGTGGACCGGCTGCCGCTGCTGCCGCCCGGCGTCGGCGACCGGCTGCTGCAGCGGATCGGCCAGCTGTTCCCCGACCACCTGCCGCCGCGCCTGCGGCAGTTCCGGGACCGCTTCGCCCACCACCTGATGCTCAAGGTCGGCGGCGCGCTGGCCGCGGATACCGAGGCGCTGCTGCGCGATGCGCTGGAAGGCGACAAGGGCGACCTGTTCCGCTGCTCGGCCGCGGAAGCCTCCAAGGCGTTCCTGCACCGCTTCGCCGCCGCCGGTGCCGCGGTGCGGTATCGCGCCCTGCACCGCGACACGGTGGAGGACATCGTGGCGCTGGACGTGGCCCTGCCGCGCAACGCCCAGGACTGGTTCGAGCAGCTGCCGCCGGAGTTCGAGGAAGCGGTATCGCACCGGCTGTACTACGGCCATTTCCTGTGCCACGTGCTGCACCAGGACTACGTGGTGCGCAGAAACGTCGACCCGGAAGCGCTGGAGGCGCGGCTTCTGGCGCTGCTGGAAGCGCGTGGGGCAAGGGCGCCGGCGGAACACAATGTCGGCCACCTGTATCACGCCCCGACCGCGCTCGCCGAACACTACCGCTCGCTGGACCCGTGCAACTGCTTGAACCCGGGCATCGGGCGGACCAGCAGGCTGCGCTGCTGGGGGGAACCGGCCGGGGCTTGATCGCCCGGCGTCAGGGCATCGCCTCAGCGCGTCAGTGCATCGCCTTCAGCAGGTCGGAGCAAGCCTGCTGGCAGGCGCGGCAGGACAGGGCGCAGGCGGCGCAATGCGCGTGCATCCCGGCGTGGCTGGCGCACAGGTCGCCGCATTCGCGGCAGATGGCGATGCAGGCGGCGAGCTGGGCACGCACCACCACCTCGCTCATCCCGCCGATCCGCGACAGCACGGTGGTCGTGGCCGACGAGATCGTGGCGCAGTTGAGGTTGGAGCGGATGCAGGGGCGCAGCTCGGGCACCATGTCCTCGGCCAGGCAGGCGTCGGCGCAGCCGGTGCAGGCCACGGCACATTCGGCGCTGCTGCGCAGGCAGGCCAGGATGGCGTCCAGATCCGCCGGCAGGTGGGGATGGGTGCGCAGGACGTCGATCGCGTGGTCCATGAAGGCTTCCTTCGGGAGCATGGGTGGGTAGACGGCAACGCGCGGTGCGGCGGCCGGCTCGGCACCCACACGCAACCGTCAGCACCGGCTTGTCGCCCGGCATCTCGGTTGTTGCGGTTCCCTGCATCCCCGCCTAGAAGACCACGCGCACGTCGGCACCCCTGGAGGCCGGCGCGCTTGTTGTTCGGGAGCAATTCAGTGACCAATTTCACGACGATCGAGGCGTCGGTGCGTGCGAAGGCTGGTAAGGGGGCAGCGCGCGCAACGAGGCGGGAAGGGCTGGTCCCGGCGGTGATCTATGGCGCGAGGCAGGATGCCAGCCTGATCGCGCTGGACCCGCGCGTGGTGCTGCGCGAGCTGGTCAGGACCGGCTGGCGCTCGCGCCTGTATGAGATCACGGCCGGCGACGCGCCGGTGCGTGCGCTGATGCGCGAGGTGCAGCTGCATCCCGTGACCGACCGGCCGATCCACGTCGACTTCCAGCGCCTGGCGCCGGGCGAGCAGATCAAGGTGGCGGTGCAGGTGGTGTTCACCGGCGACGACACCTCCGTCGGCATCAAGCGCGGCGGCGTGCTCAACGTGGTGCGGCACACCATCGAGGTGTCGGTCGATCCCGACCACATCCCGACCAGCTTCACCGTCGACCTCACCTCACTCGACATCAACGACAACGTGCGCTGGTCCGACATTCCCGGCACGGAGAACGTGACCCCGGTGATCGCCGACCGCGACTTCGTGATCGCGACGGTGGCAGCGCCCACGGTGATCGCCGAGCCGGAGCCGACGGCTGCGGCGGCAGCACCCGTCGCGGCGCCCGCCAGGGGCACCAAGGCGCCGGGCAAGCCCGCCGCGAAGCCCGCCGCCAAGAAGTAGGCACGGCCAGGCAAGCGGACCGGTGGCGTGCTGATCTGGGCCGGGCTCGGCAACCCCGAGCCCGGGATGAGGAAGCAGCGGCACAACATCGGGTTCATGGCCATCGACGCCATCGCGCGACGCCACGGCTTCACCCCGTGGCGCAAGCGGTTCAAGGGCGAGGTGGCGGAAGGCGAGCTGGCCGGCCATAGGATCCTGGCGCTGAAGCCGCTGACCTACATGAATGCGTCCGGCGACAGCGTGCAGGCGGCGGCCTCATTCTTCAAGGTCGAGCCTGCCGACATCACCGCATTGCACGACGAGCTCGACCTGGCACCCGGCCGGGTGCGGGTGAAGAAGGGCGGGGGTGCGGCCGGGCATAACGGTTTGCGCTCGATGGACCGCATGCTGGGCACGCCAGACTACTGGCGGGTGCGGCTCGGCATCGGCCATCCCGGCTCGAAGGAGCGGGTCAACGGGCACGTGCTGGGCGACTTCGCCAAGGTCGACCAGGACTGGCTTGGCGTCCTGCTCGACGCGGTGGCGGATGCGGCGCCGCTGCTGGCGGCAGTGCAGCCCGAGCCGTTCATGACGCGCGTGGCGCTGCTGGTGGGGAGTTGAGGATCGATGGGGTTCAACTGCGGCATCGTCGGCCTGCCCAACGTCGGCAAGTCGACCCTGTTCAACGCGCTCACCGCCACCGCGGCGGCGCAGGCGGCGAACTATCCGTTCTGCACCATCGAGCCGAACATCGGCCGGGTGGCGGTACCCGATCCGCGCCTGGGCGCGCTGGCGGCGATCGGTCGCTCGCAGAAGATCGTGCCGACCAGCCTGGAGTTCGTCGATATCGCGGGCCTGGTGCGGGGTGCGTCCCGCGGCGAAGGGCTCGGCAACCAGTTCCTGGCCAACATACGCGAGGTGGACGCGATCATCCACGTGCTGCGCTGCTTCGAGGATGACGACGTTTCCCACGTCGAAGGCTCGGTGGACCCGGTGCGTGACGCCGACACGGTGGAAACCGAGCTGATGCTGGCCGACATGGACAGCCTGGAGAAGCGGCTGCTGCCGTTGCAGAAGAAGGCGCGCAACAACGACAAGGAGGCGGTGGCGCAGGTGGCGCTGATCGAGCCGATCCTGCATGCGCTGCGCGAAGGCCGACCCGCCCGCACCGCCATTCCGCCCGGCGGGGAGGAGGCAGTGCGCCGGCTGCAGCTGCTGACGGCCAAGCCCGTGCTGTACGTGTGCAACGTCGAGGGAGCCGCCGCCGCCGCCGGCAACGCCCGGTCCGAACGGGTGGCCGGCAAGGCGCAGGCGGAAGGGGCCGCCATGGTGGTGGTGTCGGCCGCGATCGAGGCGGAGGTGAGCCAGCTGCCCGACGCCGACCGTGCGGAGTTCCTGCAAGGTCTCGGCCTGTCCGACAGCGGGCTCGACCGGGTGATCGCCGCCGGCTACCGGTTGCTGGGGCTCAGCACCTATTTCACCGTGGGCCCGAAGGAAACGCGTGCCTGGACCATCAACGCCGGCACCAAGGCGCCGCAAGCGGCGGCGGTGATCCACAACGACTTCGAGCGCGGCTTCATCGCCTGCGAGACCATCAGCACCGACGACTACCTCGCCTTCAAGGGCGAGGCCGGCGCCAAGGAGGTGGGACGGATGCGGGTCGAGGGGCGGGACTACGTGGTGCGGGACGGCGACGTGCTGTTGTTCCGCTTCAACGTGTGACGCGTCCCGCCCCTGCCGGCGATCAAGCCGGCCATCAGCCCGGTGGCGTGCCGGTCCACTCGGCGTAGGCGCTCCGGCACAGCCGGGTCCATCCCTCGATGTTCCACGGGCAGCCGGGCCGGTCCGACGCGAACCAGTCGATGGTGCCGACCATGAGCCCGCCATGGACGCGCCGGACGCCGAGCGGCTGGTCACCGTCGCCCGCCCTGCACACGAAGAACAGGACGTTCCTGCCGAACCCGTTCACCGCCGCCGCGAGCCTGGCCAGCTCGGCCTCCTCCGGCATCGGCCCGGCATAGCGGTAGACGAAGATCTTGTCCCCGTCCTCGAGGTCCTCGATCAGCTTGCGCGACAGGAAGCTCATGCGCTGGCACATCATCGCGTGCGCCTGGTCCTGGGGAACCGAGATGCGCTCCAGATGGGTGTGGTCGCAGGAGATGTCGTAGGTGGTGTCGACCATCGCCCAGTCGGAGGCGTTGCTTTTCGCCTTCAGAACCGTCGAGTCGGGTGATCCGACTCCGACGAGGCCGGCTTCCAGGGCTCGCGACAGGCTCGGCAGGCTGATGCCCGACCACCGCAGCAGGCTCAACGGCTCGATCTTGCAGTGGCGCTGGAAGAAGCCGAATTCGCAGCCATACACCGTGCTGTTGTTCGGAGCGCCGCCGCCCAGGCTTTCGAAGTGCGGCAGGATGTCCCCGATCGGCGTATCGTCGGCGCTGTTGCGGGGCTGGGCGTCGCGTCCCGGCCTCGGTGCCGCCGCGGCGGGCCCGCTTCCGAGCAGGATCTCCTCGGCGGTGACGATCTTCTCCCTGATGCCGGGAAAATCCGGGAATTGTGCCGAGATTTCCTTCAGCCGAAGCAGGTACTGGGAATAGTCGCCCTTGAGCCTGACGATCTGCGCCCGGGCGTCGAGGAGCTCCACCGTCATTCCCCGCACGTTTCCGCGCTCGGCGATCAGCCTGTCCAGCTCGTCCAGCGACACCTGCCGCGCGTCCGCGGCGAGGTAGCCGGACAGGTAGGCCAGGTCGATCAAGGGCTGGTTCTCGTTCGGGAAGATCTGCAGCATCCGCAGCAGCAGCGTTTCCGCGTCGCCGGTGCGGCCCGTCTCGATCAGGGTGCGGGCCTGGCCGACATAGCCCCACCAGCTTTCCGGGAACCGCTCGCGAACGAGCTCGTAGCGCCTGAGCGCTTCCTTCCAGTTCCAGACGCTTTCCGCGAGCCCGGCATGGTCCAGGAACAGTGCCGTTTCGTGGGGAAGGCGCGCCTGCCCTTCTTCCAGCACCCGTTCCGCGTCCTCGACCTTGTCCAGCTTGCGGAGGGCGCTGGCGATGCGGGCATAGGCCCACCAGTCATCGGGAAAGCGCTCCTTGACGATCGTGAAGCGGCGGATGGCTTCCGGCCAGTCTTCGCGCGCTTCCGCGATCGCGGCGTGGTCGATGAACAGCGCCCGTTCCCCGGGAGCCTGTTGCTGCCCTTGTTCCAGGATGCGGTCGGCCTCCTCGAAGCGCTTCAGGTGGCGCAGGGCGCTGGCGATGCGGGCATAGGTCCACCAGTCGTCGGGGAAGCGCTGCTTGACGATCGTGAAGCGGCGGATGACCTCCGACCAGTCCTCGCGCGCTTCCGCGATCGCGCCGTGGTCGACGAACAGCGCCCGTTCCTCCGGAGCCTGTTGCTGTCCTTGCTCCAGGAACCGTTCCGCCTCGTCGAGCCGCCCCAGGTGGCGCAGGGCGATGGCGATGCGGGCACAGGCCCACCAGCCGTCGGGAAAGCGCTGCTTGACCACCGTGAAGCGCCGGATGACCTCGGGCCAGTCTTCCCGCAGCTCGGCCACGGTGCCGTAGTCGATGAACAGCGCCCGTTCCTCGGGCACCTGTTGC
>CAXSHC010000173.1:3916-6610 GCA_964236745.1 uncultured Acetobacteraceae bacterium | reverse complement strand
GGAGCGGCCCCCGTTCAACGGCAACGTCACCAGGGTGCGCCCGTACTCGAACCAGGCGGTCGCGGTTTCCCCGTGCGGCCGCGCGTGCTCGACCGGGCACACCAGCATCAGCTGGCGGTAGTCGTGCAGCGCCGCCGGGATGCGCTGCCCGTCGCGCAGGCGGGACCGCCTGGTGTCGGCCGCCACCACCAGCCCCGCGGACAGCGACCGCCCGTCCGACAGCACCGCGCGGGCGTTTCGGCCCTCGGGCCGCATGGACAGCACCGAACGGCCGGGCAGCAGCGTGACGTCCGTCCGGGCCTGCACCACCTCGTGCAGGGCGCGGCGCAGCCAATGGTTGGGCACGAAGCGGCCGAGCTGGCCGTCGCCCCCCTCGCCCGCACCGGAACGCGTGGCGCCGAAATGCATGGCGTAGTGCGACGGGCCGTTCAGCACGCGCATGTGCCGCAGCGGGGCGACCACGGCGTCCGGAATGCGCGACCAGGCGCCGAGTGCCGCCAGCATCGCCACTGAGCGGTCGGTCAGCGCGATCTCGCGCCCGTCGTCGGCCGGATCCGCGAGCGCCGCGGCCGGTTGCGGATCGACCAGGGCGATGCGCAGGCCGGCACCGGCCAGCGATCCGGCCAGGGCCAGCCCGACCGGCCCGGCGCCCGCCACCACGATGTCGAAATCCCGTGCCACCCTGTTTCCCGCTTCCGCCACCGCTGCATCTGGTGCGGCGGCGGCGGATCGGGAAGCGCTCAATCGCCGGCCTCGGTGGACAGCGCCACTTCCCGCTGTGCGTCCAGGGCGGCCAGGCGTTGCACCAGGGCGGCGCGCACCCGGTCGAAGGAGCCGCGCCCCAGCAGCAGTCGGAGCGGCGCCACATCCCTGTCCGCGCAGTCGATCATGGCCCGGACCATTTTCGCCGGGTCGCCGTTGATCGCGAACGACCGGTCGGCGACGGCGCGACGCACCGCGCCGGCCGGGGTGTCGTCATACGCCGCCATCGGCGGCGGGCTCACCAGCCCCTGGCCGAAGCTGGTACGGGCCGGTCCGGGCTCTACCAGGGTGAAGGCGATGCCGAACGGCGCCACCTCCTGCGCCACCGACTCGACGAAGCCCTCCACCGCCCACTTGCTGGCGTGGTACAGGCTGAAGTTCGGATACGCGATCTGGCCGCCTTCGGACGACACCTGCAGCACGCGGCCGCCGCCCTGCGCCCGCAGATGCGGCAGGGCGGCGCGTATCACCGCGATCGACCCCAGCACGTTGGTGTCGATCTGCTGCCGGATCTGCGCGTCGGTCAGCTCCTCCGCCGCGCCGAACAGCCCGTATCCGGCGTTGCTGACCACCACCTCGATCGGGCCGAACGAGGCAAAGGCCTGGTCCACCGTGCGCCGCACCGCGTCCGCGTCCGACACGTCGAGCGGCGCCACCCACAGGCGGTCTCCATACCTCCCCTTTAGCGCATCGAGGCGCTCGGGCTGGCGCAAGGTGGCGGCAACGCGGTCGCCGCGCGCCAGCAACGTTTCGGTCAGGATGCGGCCGAGGCCGGAGGAGGTACCGGTGATGAACCAAGTGCTGGACATGGAAAGGTCTTTCGGCTTCGGACGCCGAGGACCGGCGCTCGTCGAACCCGAAGCTGGAAGCTGGCATTGCTGTGCTCAATCGGCACAATGCCGCATGCTCCGGTGAAAATGTGCCATGAACGAACGGCCGAGCCTGTCCGAACTGAGCGCGCTGGCGGCGGTCGCGGCGCATCGCAGCTTCCGCAAGGCCGCTGACGAGCTGCAGCTGTCGCCATCCACGCTCAGCCACGTGATCCGGACGCTGGAAGCGCGGGTCGGGCTGCGCCTGCTGCACCGTACCACTCGCAGCGTGTCCGCGACCGAGGCCGGACAGCTTCTGGTGGCACGGCTAACGCCGGTGCTGCGCGACCTCGACCTGGCGCTGGCGGAGGTGGACGGCTTCCGCGACCGGCCGAGCGGAACCCTGCGCATCAACAGCGCCGAGGGACCGGCCCGCATGCTGCTGGCGAGCGTCGTGCCGGCGTTCCTGGCAAGGCATCCCGAGATGTCGCTCGACCTGGTTACCGAAGGGCGCCTGGTGGACATCGTGGCGGAAGGCTTCGATGCCGGCATCCGGCTGGGCGAGGCGGTGCCGCAGGACATGGTGGCGGTGCGCTTCGGCGGGCCGGTGCGCTTCGTGGCGGTCGCCTCGCCCGGCTACCTCGCGGGCAAGGACGCGCCGCGAACCCCGGACGACCTGTCCCGGCACCCCTGCATCCGGTTCCGCCTGCGCAGCGGCAGGCTGTTCCGCTGGGAGTTCGAGCAACACGGCCAGGAGCTGGCGGTCGAGGTTGCGGGACCGCTGATCCTGGACCACGTGGAGCTGATGGCGGAGGCCGCCGCCGCGGGCCTGGGCATCGCCTACGTGCCGGAACGCACCGCCGACCCTTTCGTGGCGGCTGACCGGTTGGTCACAGTGCTGGACGAATGGTGCCCGCGCATCCCCGGGCTGTTCCTCTACTATCCCGGGCACCGGCAGGTGCCGCCGGGCCTGCGCGCCTTTATCGACGTGCTGAAGCAGATCGAGCGCACGCCGGAATCATGAACGCTGTTCATGAAAGCAGCAGCACGTCCTCCCGCGGCTGATGCTGCTTGGTCTTGTAGCCGGGCTCCACGTGGATGCTGATCACCGCCTGGCCGACCC
>CAXSHC010000173.1:0-3906 GCA_964236745.1 uncultured Acetobacteraceae bacterium | reverse complement strand
CGCGAGCGGATCGCGGTCTCGATCCGGTCGCAGATCCGGTGCGCGGCTTCCACCGTCATCTCGCTCGGCACCACCAGGTGGAACTCCACAAAGGTCATGCGGCCGGCGGCGCGCAGGCGCACGTCGTGCGCCTCGATGGCGCCGCCACCGCCTTCCGCGATGGCCTCGCGCAGCACCGACACGTCCTGGAGGTCCGGCACCTCGTCCATCAGCCCACCGACCGAGGAACGCAGCACCGCATAGCCGGCGCGCAGGATGTTGAGCGCCACCACGGCCGCCACGGCGGGATCGAGCCAGCCAAGGCCGGTCAGCGGCACCAGCGCGAAGCCCAACAGCACCGCCACGGTGGTCCACACGTCGGTCATCACGTGCCGGCCGCCGGCGAGCAGCGCCGGGGACCGGACGCGCCGGCCCTCCCGGAGCAGCACCAGCGCCCAGACGAGGTTGAGCCCGCCGCCGGCGGCGTTGACCGCGATGCCGAGCCAGGGCGCCCGGACCGCCGGCGGATGATCCAGCCCCTGCCACGCGGCACCGCCGATCATGAAGGCGGTGGCCAGCACCAGCCCGCCCTCGACGATGGCGCTGAAATACTCGGCCTTGCCATGGCCGTAGCGGTGGTTGGCATCGGGCGGGCGGGCGCTGTACCACAGGGCGAACCCCGCGGCGCCCGCGGTCGCGACGTTGATCACGGTTTCCAGCGCGTCGGAATACAGCGCCACGCTGCCGGTGAGCCGGTAGGCGGCGGCCTTGATCGCCAGCACCAGCAGGCTGACGGCCAGGCTGGACCAGGCGATGGCGAGCGTCCGGTTCATCGGCCCCTCCTGGGGCCCCGCCTGGCGCCCGTGCTTGTCCGCATGCACCATGATCCGGCAGGCGACCGCAAGCGTCCCGGCCAGGCGATGCGACCGGGACCCCAGGCCAGTTGCGCCGGCGCCACGCGGACAGGACCGGGAGGACGAACCGGAGATGGGCGCCGCCTGCCGCCTGCCTGGACCGCAGCATCAGGCTGGCCGGGCCATCCTGCCACGGCGGCAGCCTGCGGGGCGAGGTGCACCGTCCGGTGCCGCGAAACCATCACCCATGTGGACAGCCGGTTCTGGCGCCGGTCCAGGCGTGCCCGCGAAATCCCTCTGCTCAGCTGTTCAACGTCGGCGCGCCGGCCACGGGACGGTTCGAAAGGCCGGACACGGCACAGCACTGGAAGCTCGACCGCGCCGTGGACGGGCTGCGCATCGACAACGGGGGGCCGGCGACGCAACGGCTGCGGGGACGCCTGCACCGGACGGAGGACCATCCGGACGCGGTGCTGGCAGCGATGCGCGACCGGTCGGAATGATCCACCGCGCTGCTCCCGTCCATGGCCAGGCTGATGCCGTGGCTGCTGCACCTGCCGCGGCGGCGCCGCTCGTTCGCCAGCCTAGTGCTGGCGGCGCTGTTCCTCGCCAATGCCGTGGATTGCGCGTCACAAGCGTCGCAGGCACGCGGCTGCGCAGGGCGGTTCCGGCGACGGGCGCACGAGGCTGACACCTCGGCGCACGCGCGTCAGCGCCGGTCGCGATACACCAACGGCCAGTCCTCGACCGCCAGGCCGCGGCAGGCGGTCATCAAGCGTGCCAGCACCAGCCGGAACCGGCTGCCGTCCCAGCGGTAGGCGCGGAAGTCGCCGCAATCGCCGAGGCCTCGGCTGGGTGCGGTGGCGGCGATGTCGCGCCCATCGGCACCGGGCTCGGCATCGACCAGCACGCCGGGCGGATGCGTCGCCATCTGCGGCAGGACGGGAAAGATCGCCGGCGCGGCCGGGCCGCGCGCGCCGGCCAGCACGAACAGGGTGTCGCGGTCGAAGTTGCCGTTGCCGCAGGGGATCGCCCACAGCGCGCTTGACGGGTTGAGCTGCCAGGCGGCGACCCCGCCGGACGGCTCGCTTCCGTCTTCCTGCCGGCTGCAGGCGCGCAGCGCAGGCAGCGTCGACACCTCGGCCGGCACGCGTCGCGGGTCCGGCTGCGGGCCGTCAAAGGCGGGCGGCGGCGGCCTGATCGGCGGCAACGGGTCCGGCATCCGGCGCTGCCGCTGCTCGACCCAGTCCAGCGCCGCGGCGGCACCGGGCAGGCGAAGGATGCCGAACGCGACCGGCCGGCCGCCGGGATGCGCTGGCGGCCGGAACAAGGTGATGCGGCCGCCGCCGTGCAGCGCCGGCAGCAGGGCGGCGACCTCGCCGGCGGACAGGACGCCGCGCACCGTATCGGGTCCGGACGCCAGCAGCCGGACCGTCACCGCCGGCCCGCGCCTCGGCGCCTGCAGGCGCAGGCTGGCGAAGCGGCCGTCCTCCGGCTGCAGGACCATCGCGATGGTGGAAGGCGCACCGCGAGGATGCGACAGGATCAGGGTGATGGGTCCGTCGCCGGTGCCGAAGCCGTCGCCAAAGCCGTCGATGGTGCAGTCGCCGGTGTTGTCGCAGGACGCCAGCCAGTCGCCGAACAGCTGCGACGGCGGGAGGTGCGGCGGCTCGGCAGCCTGCGCGCATGCGGCAGCGCGCAGCAAGGCCGCCAGGAACAGGAACGGTCCTCGTGCATGCGCCACGGCCGGCGTGTCCCGTTCTTCGTTGCCTCAGTCGGTGCCGCGCACCGAATCGTCGCCCAGGACGTCGGCAACGTAGAGCTCGCGCACCAGCACCATGCCGGCGGCGGCGAGCGGGGTGCCGAGGATGATGCCGAGCGGCCCGAACAGGGTGCCGGACACGGTCATGGACATCACCGTCAGCGCCGGCGGGATCTCGACCATGTGCTTCTGGATCAGCGGCGACATCACGTAGCCCTCGATCAGATGCACCAGGAGGAACACGCCCAGCGTCAGCAGCGCCAGATGCGGGCTGACCGACAAGGCCACCAGCACCGCCGGGATCCCGGCCAGCACCGCGCCGAAATACGGAATAAAGGTCAGCAGCCCGGCCACCGCGCCCAGTGCCAGCGGCACCGGCACGCCGAGCAGGAACAGGCCCGCCGCCGTCAGCACCGCGACCGCGATCATGTCCATGACCTGGCCGAGCAGCCAGCGGCGCAGGGTGCGGCCGGCGCGGTGCATCACCTCGCGGCCGCGGGCACGGTGGCGGATCGGCAGGAGCCGCAACACGCCGCCGATGTACAGCTCGGGCGAGATCGCGAAATACAGTGCGGTGATCACCAGCAGCACCAGGGAGGCGAGGAAGTCGAGCGTCATCCCCAGCACCTTGGCCGCCGGCGCCGCCAGGGCGCCGGGCGCGCTACCGGCCATCGGCTGCTGCAGGTGCTGCATGATGCGCTGGCCCCACGGGGTCTGGCCGTAGCGGTCCTGCAGCGTCTTGCCCTCGTGCTGCAGGCTGGACACGAGGTCGGAGGCCTGCTGCGCCAGCCGCGGACCGATCGTCAGCGCCAGCCCAATCGCAACGGCAAGCAGCACCAGGCTGATCAGCAGGAGCATCCAGCTGGCGCGCAGCCCGGTGCGCACCGCCAGCCAATCGGCGCCGCCGCGCAGGGTGGCGCCGAGCAGCACGGCGAAGAACACCAGCAGCAGCACCGACGGCAGCAGCCAAAGCAGCAGAAGTGCCGCCGCGACCAGCGCCGTGGCGCGCAGCACCGTGGCGATAAACGTGAGCGGGAAGCGCATCGGCGCTGACGGTTCGGCATCCCGGTCCGCGGCAGGCACTGGGTCGGCAGCTTGCATCGTGGTCGTCCGGCTGGAATGCCGGCATTGTCACGCAGATCGGGCGGGTGGGCGAGGGTACGTGGGTGCGGTCCCCTGCCCTGGGCTCAGAACAGGAAGCGCAGCAGCCAGTACAGCACGCCCGCCAGGGTGATCGCCACCGGCAGGGTGAGTATCCAGGCCAAAGCAAGGTTGCGCAGGGTGCGCGTTTGCAGCCCCGACCCGTTCGCC
>CAXSHC010000172.1:0-6623 GCA_964236745.1 uncultured Acetobacteraceae bacterium | reverse complement strand
ACGCCGTTCATGCCGTGGTGGCGCTGCTCGACGCGCAGCCATCCTGGTCCGACCTGCCGGTCACCATCCTGACCGGCCGCAACGGCGGGGGAGCAAGCCGGGCCGGGAGGAACCCGCTGGAAACGCTGGGCGCGCGTCGCGGCGTCGTCGTTCTCGAGCGTCCGGTCCGGATCGCGACCTTCGTGTCGATCATGCGGTCCGCCGTGCTGGCACGGCAAAGGCAGTACGAGCTTCGCGACCAGTTCGTCGCGCGCCAGGAGGCCGAGGCCCGTGCGCGCATGCTGACGGAGGAGATGAAGCACCGCATCAAGAACTCGCTCGGCCTGGTCGGTGCGATCGCCTCCCAGACCTTCCGGCACGCAAAGCTCGTGGACGCCCCGCTGGCCACCTTCCTGGCCCGGTTGAGGTCGATGGCCCTGGCCCAGGACGTGCTGACGCAGGACACCGGCGATGGTGCATCCCTGCACCAGTTCATCAGCCAGGCGCTGGAGCCGTATCGGCAACACGAGGTTCCCGACCGCATCGCGATCAGCGGACCCGAGGTGCGGATCGGTGGCCGCAGAAGCACGCCGCTGATCATGGCGATACACGAGCTTGCGACCAACGCACTGAAATATGGAGCCCTGTCGGCCGATGCCGGGCGGGTGACGGTGAGCTGGCGCGTCGAGGACGCGGCCGACGTTCGGCGCCTGCATCTCGAATGGCGCGAGCAGGGCGGCCCCGCCGTGACGCCGCCGCAGAAAAGGGGGTTCGGCTCCCGGCTGGTCGAACAAGGCCTGGCGTCGGAACTCGACGGCAAGGCGGAGATCGCCTTCGAGCCGGACGGCGTCGTTTGCAGCATCGCGGCGTCCCTGAACGGCGAGCACTGAAGCCGCTGCCGCCTGTTCCGGCGGCGCCGAGCAGCCGTCAGCGGGCGAGGGCGGCCCTGGCGAAGCTCAGGGTGGCGGTGCCGAACAGCGGGCTTTCAAAGGTCGCGCGCACCGCGACGACCGGGCCGCCCGGCACCGGGGCGGCGAGCCAGGCGCTGCCATGCAGCGGCTTCATCAGCCGGGCGCGGTTGGCGTCGTGCAGGAAGCCGCCGAGCTGCCGGCTGGAAAAGTCGCAGCGCAGCGCGTTTCCGGAGAAGCCGCTGCCGGACGGGTTCGGCACCGGCTCCGTGCGGATCGTGCTGGCCTCCAGCCGGGACAAGCGGTGCCCGTCGAACACGAGCGCGGTGCCGTCGCAGCGCCCGGTCCGCGCCACCTGCCGCGACAGGCCGACGATGGCGCTGAGCGTGTCGATGCTGCCCTGTGTCTGCGCCGGCGGCACCGGGTCGCGTTCCGGCTCCGCCGGCCGCAGCACGTCCACCACCGGGTCGTGCGCCGGATAACTGATCTCGGTGGTCCGGTCGGTGCCGCGGGAACGGCCGGTGCTGGCGTAGCGCTGCGGCTGCACGCGGATGCCGTCGAAGCGCCCGGACGCGACGCTGGTCACATCGCTGCGCGCCAGCACCCCGATCAGCCCGACCGTGCGGCTGTGCGCGCTGATGGCGTAGCCGGCCGTGGTGAGCTGCGTGTGCGTGTCGATGGCCAGCAGGCGGAAACCGTGGCTCGACAGGACGTAGTCCGCGTCCAGGGTGACGGCGCGGGCGGGAAGAACGGCGCCGCAGGCGGCCAGGAAAGCGAGAACGGTGCTGCGGCGCATGGCGCCCACTCAGCCCCGACCGCGATAGCCCGGCACGCCCTGGTCCGGCACCCACACCCCTTCCGGCGGCACGCCGGTCTGCCAGAACACGTCGATCGGCATGCCACCACGAGGGTACCAGTACGCGCCGATGCGCAGCCAAACCGGCGACAGGAGCTCGACCAGGGTGCTCGCCACCTGCACCGAGCAGGCCTCATGAAACGCCCCGTGGTTGCGGAAGCTGGTGAGGAACAGCTTCAGCGACTTGCTTTCCACGATCCACCGGTCCGGCACGTAGTCGATCACCAGGTGGGCGAAGTCGGGCTGGCCTGTGACGGGGCAGAGCGAGGTGAACTCGGGGGCTGTGAAGCGCACCAGGTAGCGGCGATCCGGGTGCGGCGAGGGGATGCGCTCCAGCTGCGCCTGGTCCGGGCTCGCGGGCGTCGGCGCGTGGCGGCCGAGCTGGGTGAGTGCGGCGGCTGCGTCGCCGGTCGGCTGGTCCTGCGTGCTCATGCGATGTCCATGTCGGGGCGCCGCCACCAGCCGTCGCGCGTCGGCAACAGCGTGAGGGCGTCGTCGGACGCGATAACCGTGTTGGTGGGGGTTTCCTCCAGCTGCACGGCGGCGCAGCGGAGCAGCCCGCCGTCGTCCAGCAGGATCGCGCCGAGCTTGGCCATCAGCAGGCAGGCCATCAGCTCGGTGGTGGGATCGCCCGGCGTGACCACGATGCGCTCCGCGCGCGACGGCTCGTGGGCGCGGAACCAGGCCAGCAGCGGGTCGTGCTCGGACAGCTGCAGCGCGTGGTCGAGTCGTTCGTCCACGAAGCGATGCCAGCGCTTCTTGGCCCGCTCGAACGGCACCATCATGTTGTTCTGGCCATCCAGCGGCACGGGCTGCGTCGCGCGCAGGTGCACGGTGACGAACTCGTTGTGCCCGTGCGGCAGGGCGCAGGCCTCGGCCTGCCCCGCGATCAGCCGGTGCCCCATGCAGAAGCGCCGGGTGAAGCGCAGCTCAAGCATCCGCTGCCGCGCCCTGGTAGCGGGCCCAGCCGTCGCGGCGGAGGTCGCAGGCGGGGCAGGTGCCGCAGCCATAACCCCAGTCGTGCAGGTGGGTGCGGTCGCCGAGATAGCAGCTGTGGCTTCGCTCGCGGATCAGCTCGACCAGCGAGGCGCCGCCCAGGGTTTCCGCCAGGCTCCAGGTTTGCGCCTTGTCCAGCCACATCAAGGGCGTGTGCAGCACGAAGCGGCTGTCCATGCCGAGGTTGAGCGCCACCTGCATCGCCTTGATGGTGTCGTCGCGGCAGTCGGGGTAGCCGGAATAATCGGTTTCGCACATGCCGCCGATCAGGTGGCGCAAGGTCCGGCGCGTTGCCAGGGCGGCGGCGAAGGTGAGGAACAGGAGGTTGCGGCCGGGCACGAAGGTGTTGGGCAGGCCATCTGCGCCGCGGGCGATGGCGGCGTCGCGGGTCAGCGCGGTGTCGGACAGCTGGCCGAGCGCGTCGAGCGACAGGGTGTGGTCCGGGCCGAGCCGGGTGGCCCAGTCGGGGTGGGCGGCCGCCATGCCGGTCCGCAAGGTGGCGCGGCAGGACAGCTCGACCGCGTGGCGCTGGCCGTAGGCGAAGCCCAGCGTTTCCACGCGCTCGAAGCGGTCCAGCGCCCAGGCCAGGCAGGTGGCGGAATCCTGCCCGCCGGAGAACAACACCAGCGCGCCACCGCCCTGGAGGGTGGAGCCGCCCATCTCAGGGGATTCCGATCATCTTGTGGGTCTGCAGGCTCAGCCGCCAGCGCGGGTGCGCCAGGCAGTAGGACACCGCCGCCGCGGTGTTGGCCGCCTGTTCAGGGCCGTCCATCGGCTGCAGGAAGAAGTGCCGGAACGGCAGCCCGGACATGGCGTCCGGGTCGAGGCCTGGTTGCGGGAACACCAGCTTCAGCTCGGCGCCGCCGCGCTGCACCAGCGACGCGCCGGCCTTGGGGCTGACGCAGATCCAGTCGATCCCGTCCGGCGCCTGCAGGGTGCCGTTGGTTTCCACCGCCACCTCGAAGCCGCGCGCCCGCACGGCGTCCAGCAGCGCGCGGTCGAGCTGAAGCAGCGGCTCGCCACCGGTGAACACCACGTAGCGGTGCGAGGCTCCCCCGGTCCAGCAGGCGGCGATGGCGTCGGCCAGCGTGTCGGCACCGTCGAAGCGGCCGCCGCCGACCCCGTTCGTGCCCACGAAGTCGGTGTCGCAGAACCGGCAGGTGGCGGTCACGCGATCCGCTTCCCGGCCGGACCACAGGTTGCAGCCCGCGAACCGGCAGAACACCGAAGCGCGTCCCGCCTGCGCCCCCTCGCCCTGGAGGGTCGCGAACATCTCCTTCACCGCATAGGCCATGGCACGGTGATGTCGAGCAGGTGCGGCCACTCCGCAAGCCTTGATCGTCTCGGCGCCCACCTTGCTAGAACATCATCCGGTCGAACCGGATCGAATGATCGAACAAAGATGCCGGGCAAAACAATGGCCTGGAGCATGCTCCGCGAGCCGACGCGAACGGATCATGCTCCAGGCGCGGGAGGCCGTCAGCACCATTCGCCGGCGCGCATCAGCGGCACGCGCGCGCCGTCCTGCGCGATCCCGTCGACGTCGATCTCGCCCGAGCCGATCATCCAGTCGATGTGGATCAGGCTCGTGTTGGCGCCGCGTGCGGCCAGCGCGTCGGCGTCCTGGCCGTCTGTGTCGCGCAGGCACTTGGTGTAGGCCTGGCCGAGCGCGATGTGGCTGGCGGCATTCTCGTCGAACAAGGTGTTCTGGAACAGCAGCCCGGTCTGCGAGATCGGCGAGGAATGCGGCACCAGTGCCACCTCGCCAAGACGCGAGGCGCCCTCGTCGGTGCCAAGCACGCGCGTCAGCACGTGCTCGCCGCGCGCGGCGTGGGCGTCGACGATGCGGCCCGCCTCGAACCGCACCGCGATGTCCTCGATCAGCGTGCCCTGGTAGGACAAGGGCTTGGTGGAGCGCACGGTGCCGTCCACCCTCAGGCGATGCGGGGTGGTGAACACTTCCTCGGTGGGGATGTTCGGGTTACACACGATGCCGTTGGCCGCGCGCTCGGCGCCGCCGGCCCAGAGGTGGCCCTCCGCCAGCCCGACCACGAGGTCGGTGCCGGGGCCACGGAAGTGCAGGGACGCGAAGTCCTGCCCGTTCAGCGAGTGCCCGCGCGCCGCGAGAACGGCGTTGTGCGCGGCCCAGTCGGTTACCGGGTCGTCGCCGCCGATGCGCGACGCGGCGAAGATCGCCTCCCACAGCCGCTCCACCGCCACCGCTTCCGGCACGCCCGGGAACACGGTGCGCGCCCAGGCGGGGGTGGCGCAGGCGACGATGTTCCAGTTGATGGCGAAGGTGGTGATCAGCTCCAGCGACGGCCGGTTGGCGCGCGACGCGGCGCGGCTGGCGCGGGACACCTTGTCCGGGTCCTGCGCGCCGAGCAGGGACGGGTCGTCGCCGCTGATCGCCATGCGGGCGGCGTTACCGCGGAACGCGTTGGCGATGCCCTCCGACAGCCAGCCGGACGCGACGTCGAAAGCCTCGTCGGGGGCAAAGCGGAACCGGGCCAGCCGGCTTTCGTCATCGGTAAAGAAGGTGGTGACCAGGGATCCGCCGGCGCGATAAGCGTGCTCGGTAATGCGTCGCACCAGGGGCACCGCGTCCAGCGGCGCGGTGATCACCAGTTCCTGGCCGCGCGACAGGTTCAACCCGACCCGGACCGCGACCTCCGCCAGCCGGTCCATCCGGGAGACAGCAACCGGATGCACACCGTCGCCTGCACTGCCGGTGCCTGTGGTCTGGATGTCCATGAACTGCCCTCGTCGTTCGCAAACGCGAGTTTGGGCGAGCGGCTTGGGCGCCGCAACCGCGAACGGGTCGTATGGCAACCGGGCGCGGCGGAACGATCCGCGCCCGATGCGTTCGGCTGGTGGCACCTCCGCCCGACCGGGCTTCGGTTCCGTAGTGATCCAGCCAGTCGGCGTCCGGCCTACTTCTTCTTTGGCGCGGCCTTGGGCGCGGCCTTAGGGGCAGCGGCGGCGGCCTTGGCCGGCTCCTTCTTCGCGGTTGACTTGGATTCGGCCGGGTTCAGGTGGTCCTTCAACGCCTTGGCGGCGCGGAAGCGGGCCGCCTTGCTGGCGGAGATGGCAATCGCCTCGCCGGTCTGCGGGTTGCGGCCCTGCCGGGCGGCGCGCTCGGACACGTCGAAGATGCCGAGGCCGGAATAGCGCACCTCCTCGCCGCTCTTCAGCGACTCGCTGATCGCCTTGGCGACGGCTTCCACGGCCAGGGCGGCGGCGTCCTTGGACAGGTCCGCATCCGCCGCGACCTTTGATACGAGATCGGCATGGTTCATTGAAGCATTCCTCCGGTTCGTGATGAGCAGCAACGCTTTGACGCCCGAAGGTTTCGGTGCCGGAGCGTCAATAACGCTTCCCGGGCGCGCCGCCGGGGCGGTTCGCGATAAGGCGGCACATGCCCGCCGCGGGCAAGCCCCGGCGCCCGGTTTGGCATCCAACCGTTGCAGGATATCCTCGGGTTTTCCCTTGTCCCGAGGATGCAGCCGGATCATGCAAACAGAAACCCTGATCTATCAGGCCGACGGCCTGGCCATGCGGAGCCGGCTGTTCTTCGAGTCGGGCGACGGCCCGCGTCCCGGGGTGCTGGTATTCCCCGAAGCGTTCGGGCTCAGCACGCACGCGGTGGCGCGGGCGGAGCGCCTGGCCGGGCTCGGCTACGTGGCGCTCGCCTGCGACCTGCACGGGGACGGGCGGCTGGTGGACGGGCTGGACGAGGCGATGGGGCTGCTCGGGCCGTTGTTCGCCGACCCGTCGAAAACGCGGGCGCGGGCCGGCGGGGGGCTGGACGCGCTGCTGGCTCGTCCGGAGGTGGATCAGAACCGCATCGCCGCGATCGGCTTCTGCTTCGGCGGCACCATGGC
>CAXSHC010000171.1:0-6641 GCA_964236745.1 uncultured Acetobacteraceae bacterium | reverse complement strand
CACCGGTGGGGCAGGGGCGGCGCTGGCGGTCGCGAGCAGCACCAGTCCGCCCGCCAGGCAGCGTCCCAAACCCACCGCCGCGGTTCCGTCAGGCCCGGCTCACGCCTCGGTCAGCCATTGCGGGTTGTGGTTGGTGCCGTCGAAATGCAGCGTGGTCTTATACTGCTCGGTCTTGCCGGTCATCGCCACCTGTTCGCTGCGTGCCAGCAGGGCGGCGCGGAACTCCGGCGTCGGTGGCGTATAGGTGCGCACCGCCTCCAGCGCCTGGTGCAGGACGTCGATCCCGGTCACCTGGATGCTGATCGGCAGGCTCATCGGGTACTGCAGCATCTGCATCGGCGGCACCACGCGCGACTTCAGGATGAAGTTGTCGCCGAACGCCTTCATGCCGATGATGCCGGTGCCGCGCGCCACCGCCATCGGCACCACCGTCTTCTCGAAGCTGTCGTAGTGCGCGTCCATCACATTGAGCGGCATCTGCACGGTGTCGAAGTGGAAGCCGTGCCGGTCTGCGGTCTCGAACATACTGGCGTGGATCGCCGGGCTCTTGTGCCCGGTGAAGCCGATGTAGCGCAGCTTGCCCTGCTCGCGCGCTTTGAGCACGGCTTCCAGCGCGCCGCCTTGTGCGAACACCCGCGCTGGATCGTCGGGACGGATGATCTCGTGGAACTGCAGCAGGTCGAGGTGGTCGGTCTGCAACCGGGTCAGCGAGGTCTCGATCTGGCCCATCGCCGCCTTGGCGGTGCGGCCGTCGATCTTGGTCATCAGGAAGGTGCGGTGGCGGTAGCCCTGCATCGCCAAGGCGCGGCCGAGCCGCACCTCGCTTTCGCCGTCGTTGTAGTCCCAGCAATTGTCGCAGAAGTTGATGCCGGCGTCGAGGCCTGCATGCACCACCCGGATCGCCTCGTCGTTGGTCATGCCGCCCGGCTTGGCCAGGTGGAATCCGCCCATGCCGACTAGCGACACCGCCTCGCCGGTGCGCCCGAGTGCGCGGTACTTCATGTCCGGATGCTGGCCGATCGCGGCGGTGACGCTGCCCGCGTGCGGCACGGCGTTGCCGGAAGCCACCTGTGCGTCCGCCGGCAGCGCGGACGCGGCGGCAGCGCCCATGCCAGCGGCAACGGTTTTGATGAAGTCGCGACGTTCCATGGTCGATGCTCCTTCGTCGGTCAGCCCGTCACGCCCATTGCGCCCAAGACGCGTAGAGCGGCGCAGGCAGCGCCGTAGCCGTTGTCGATGTTCACCACGCTGAGGCCCGGTGCGCAGGACGCGAGCATCGCGTCAAGCCCGGCGCGACCACCGGCGGCGACGCCGTATCCCACGGAGGTCGGCACGCCGATCACCACGCCCGGCACCAGCCCCGCCACCACCGACGGCAGGGCGGCGTCCATGCCTGCCACCACGATGACGACGGCATGAGCACGAAGTTCCTCGACGCGTCGAAGCAGGCGCCACAGCCCGGCGACGCCGACATCGGCGATCTCGGCCGCGTCGTGGCCGCAGAAGCGCAGGGTCCGCGCCACCTCCCGCGCCACCGGCAGGTCGGAGGTGCCCGCGGTTACCACCGCCACGCGCCGGCCAGGCGCCAGCGGTGCCGGATCGCCGGTCCAGGCGGTGCGCGACATCGGGTCGTAGTCCAGCCGCGCGCGCAGCTCCGCCGGCAGGGCCTCCAGCCGCTGCGGATCGAGACGGGTGAGCAGCAGCGGCGCGTCGCCCACCGTTCGCAGGATGGCGGCGATCTGTTCCGGCGACTTGCCCGCGCAATACACCGCCTCGCCGAAGCCGAGCCGCGCGGTGCGCTCGCCGTCGAGCAGGAACTCGCTCACGACCGGGCCGCCTGCGTCGCGACAGCCGGCCGGCGGAACGCGCTGCCCGCTTGCGCCGCAAGCGCTGCCACCGTTTGGCCGAGCGCATCCTCGCCCGCTTCCTGCACCGCCCGCAGCGACGCGGGATCGAGCTCGATCACCAGCCCGTCGCGACGCACCCGGCATCGCACGGTGCGTATGCCGCCTGTTGCCGCCCCACCTTGCGTCGCCCCATCTTGCGCCCCGACCTGCGCCGCCTCCAGCCGGGCCGACACCAGCCGCTCCGCCTCGTGCACCAGCGCCAGGGTTCGCGGCTCGATGAACAAGCCCGTCTCGATCCGGCTGGACAGGCAGGGCGCGGAAGGCAGCTCCGACAGCGCGCCCAGCCCGAGCCGGGCCGCGATGCCGCGCAAGGTCGCCTTGGAGATCCCGGCTTCCACGAACGGGTGCCTGACCCCGTGCGCGTCCGCCGCCTGAAGCCCGGGCCGGTAGTCGGCCAGGTCGTCGGTATTGGTGCCGGACAGCACCAGGGTGCCCGACCCCTGCAGCCGCGACGCGATGGCGCCATACAGGCTGGTCTTGCAGAAGAAGCACCGGTTCGCCGGGTTGGCGCGGTAGCGCGCGTCGTCGAACTCGCCCGCGTCGAACACCTCCAGCCGGATGCCCAGCCTTGCCGCCAGCGCGCGGGTTCGTTCCGTGGCCTCGCCCGGCACCGCGGGCGAGCTCGCGTGGTGCAGCGCCAGCCGGTCGCGCAGCACCGGTGCCGCCGCCGCCGACAGGGTCAGGCTGTCGATCCCGCCGCTGACCGCGATCGCCACGCGCGGTGCTTCCAGTCCCGACAACAGTTCCTGCAGCCGGACCAGCGCTTCTCCTGCCTCGCTCACGTTCCGGCCTCCCCATCCAGCGCCAGGGCCAAGGCTTCCGCCTGTCGACGCAGAAGCTGACGCCGCGCCTGGCCGGGATGGTCCCGCAGGTGGTCCGCTTCCGCCTTGGCGGTGGCCCCCTCCGGCCGCTGCGCCAGTTTCACGTCCACCGCCGCCCCGTCCACCACCGTTCGCGCGATCCGCCGCCGCAGCGCTTGTCCCTGCACCATGTGCGTGCGCAGGCCGATGGTGGTGGTCTCGCTGAAGCAGGCGGTGGTCACCGCGTCCAGCGCGTCGGGTGCGGCCAGCACCTGCACGTGCACCGCCATGCGCCCCTTCTTGCCGATCGCCGCCATCTGCACGACGTCGTGCACGCCTTCCGTGCGACGGATCCGGTCCAGCCCGGCGGCGAGGTCCTCGCCGGACTGGTCGTCCACCTCGAACGCGATCACGCCGAGCGTGCGGTGGCCGCCGGGCGTGCCGGTCGGCATCGACGGCTCGATCACCAGCGCCCGCACGCAGTTGCTGGTGCCCGGCAGCACCCTGGTGCCAAAGCCGATGCCGCTGGCACCCAGCCGTCCGGAAGGCCGTGTCCCGAGCCGGCCGGTGTCCCTCAGGTAGCGCAGGATCGCCGCCCCGGTCGGCGTGACCCGCTCGCCCGCGATGCCGTCGTCGACCACCTCGAACCCGTCCAGCAGCAGCGCGGTCGCCGGTGCCGGCACGGGCATGGTCCCGTGCGCGGTGCGGATGCGGCCGGAGCCCAGGGGCAGCGCCGACAGGCTCCAGCTTCCGGCCCCAATACCTTCGATCAGCACGGACGCGGCGACGATGTCGGCGATCGAGTCAGCGGCGCCCACCTCGTGAAATGTCGCCGCGTCGGCCGCAACGCCGTGCACGTGCCCTTCCGCTTCCGCCAGCACCGCGAAGATCCCGACCGCATGCGCCGACACCGCCGGCTCCAGCCCGCACCCCAGCAAGTGGGCCCGTATCTCCCGCCACGCCCGGTGCGCGTGGCCGCTCCCGCGTTCATGCCCATGCCCATGCCCATGCCCATGCCCATGCCCATGCCCATGTTCATGCCTGGGGTCGTGCTCATGGTCGTGGTGATGCCCGATGTGGCCGGAAGAACCGTGCTCGCCCACATCCTCCGGTTCCGGCGCATCCGCCGCCTGGCCATCCGGCCGCTCCACCCGGAAGCGCATTCCGTCCAGTACGCCGTCGTTGTGCGGCAGCAGCAGGCAGCGCACCGCGACCGCGCGCTTCACCGCCTCCGCCACTCGGTTTTCCTGCGTCGGAAATGCGGCCATCAGGGCGGCCGCGAACATGTCGCCGGCCAACCCGCCGAGCGGGTCCAGGTGCACGTGGATCATTTGGAGATGATGGGCAGCCGTCCCGGCCTTGTCCACGCGGGGGGCGATGACCTTGCCGAACCGCATTGCCTCCCGCACGCTCGGTTCATGCCGAGATCGTCCGCATTCCCCGATCGTCGCGGCCTTTCCACGCTGTTGGGCTCGTGCTTTTCCGATGGCGACCGGCACGATCCAGGCCGGAAACGCCGCATATCCTTGATGATCGCGGGTCTGCTCGGCGCCAACCTTCTGGCCTGGTGCTGGGCGCTGCTGGCGTTCGGCGGCTCGCCGGCGCTGCTCGGGTCGGCGTTGATCGCCTGGGGCTTCGGCCTGCGCCATGCCGTGGACGCCGATCACATTGCCGCCATCGATAACGTGTCCCGCCGCCTCATGCAGCAGGGACAACGGCCGATCGGCATCGGCTTGTTCTTCTCGCTCGGTCACTCGACCGTGGTGGTGCTGGCTGGCCTGGTGGTGGTGCTGGCGCAGGACTGGTTCCGCAGCCGGCTCGGCCTGCTCGCCGGATGGGGCGCGCCGGTGGGCGTCATCGTGTCCGCCGCCTTCCTGCTTCTGATCGGCGGCTCCAACCTCCTGGTGCTGCTGGCCCTGCTTCGCCTGCGCGGACGCCTGCGACGCGGGGAGCCTGCGGGAAACACGCTGCCCGAACCCGGTGGCGCGTTGTCGCGCCTGTTGGCGCCGCTGATCCGCCGGGTGGGGACCAGTCGCGGCATGTTCTGGCTGGGGCTGCTGTTCGGCCTGGGCTTCGACACCGCGACCGAGGTCGGCGTGCTCAGCCTCGCCGCGGTGGGTGCCGCACACGGACAGGCCGGATGGGCGGTGATGGCGTTCCCCGCCTTGTTCACCGCCGGCATGGCGCTGGTGGACACCGCCGACGGGGTGATGATGCTGGGCGCCTATGGCTGGGCGCTGTCGGAGCCGTCGCGCAAGCTCGGCTACAACATGGTCATCACCGCCGGCTCCGTGCTGGTGGCGCTGGTGATCGGGACGGCCGAAGTGCTGGACCTGGTCGCGGTGCCCGGCATCGCCATGCCGTCCTGGGCACGCCTCGTCGACACGCACAGCGAGCTGGTCGGCTACGGCGTGGTCGGCGGCTTCGCCCTGCTCTGGTCCGGTTCCCTGCTCGGCTGGTTCCTGCGCCGGATGCGTGCCGGAAGCTGAACCGTCTGCGCGTGCGCCGGGATGTTGCCCGTGCAGGCCTCCGGCGCCTGCACGGCACGCCGCAGCACAGGCCGTATTGTCTTGTTGCCGATGTTTCGCGCCGCTGCCCCTGGGCGCGAGCGACGTGACATCGTGCCCAGGGTCGGGCACTGGCGGATTCACGACTTCGACAACCGCAAAGAAAACTTCCGCCGGCCCAGGTGGCGGATGCAGCGGTTCAAGGCACCCAATCAGGCACCGTGCCTCCTGGCGACGCGCGGGATCATCTGCGGCCATTCCCCCACCCGGGACACTGCCTGATGACGGCCTGACGCCACGGTCGCGGACGCAACAGGCTGTTCCGGCTCCCGGCGGGAGGCACACGCATACTCCAGCAAGGCAAATGTCCGCGTCCAGCCCCTCGACTTCGTTGCGGCCTGTCTAAACAACGTGAGGATGCCCTTCTCGAGGCTGGAAGCCTTCAGGAACACGAAGCGGGTTACGTTCATGAAGTGCTGCCAGCCGCCACGGCTCGATCGCTGCAGGTTCGTTCACCACGAAGTGTTATGCCGCGCCGCGCACTGAACCGGCCTGTTTCACCACCCATACCGGATAACGGTGCAAGTCATACTGCATCGTCATCAAAATTCGTTACTTGGTCAATGATTCAATCTAAACAAGCCGGGAGCTGCGAAACTAAGTTGCTACGACACGGCCAAAATTTTGTAAAGATTGCAGAAAGCGCCCGATGGCTTGCTGAACCGCGTCGGTTGCCCCGGACCATACGCTTCAAGCACCGCGGTGGTATCTACCCTGCTTTCACGACTCCCGAGTGCTTCCTTGCATTTTATGCAAAGAAGCATAGTCTTGCCATATGTTCCTGAGCTTTGGTTGCTCAGTACGATCACGCTATACATGCTAATCGTTCACGGTAAACTCGACACTTTCTTTATATTGACTGCGATAAAGGTCGCCGCGACGCCCTGCTTGAAAACCTGGACGGATCGTCGGCTCGCGAAACGCATCTCAATCTTCCTTGCGTAAACTGGCTTGATCTTCTAGACCTTCTCGTGTCGACAGCAATTCCGTCTTCGACCGTTGGCTGGATGCATCAAGGCTCCTTCTCAGAAGAGCTCGCCAGTAGGTAGTGCCGCCTGTTGTCACGTCCAAAGTGGCGCAGGCCAGGGGCATGACCCGGGGTTCATGACTGTTGATCCAGAAAAGACCAGAGGAACACCAAGAATGATGAACGACGAAGGCTGTCAAAAGACGGCGCAGCCTGCAGCAGCGGAACGACCGCGGGAAAGCCGCTCTGCTTCCAGGAGCAAGCGACACTTCCGCTGGGCCGGCGCCGCGCTGCCGGCGCTTCTCGTGGGACTGGCGCCGCTCGACGCGGCGGTGGCAGGGCCGGTCGGCAACCCTGCCGATTGTCCGTGGCTCAACCCGAGCCTGTCCGTTTCCAACCG
>CAXSHC010000170.1:0-6651 GCA_964236745.1 uncultured Acetobacteraceae bacterium | reverse complement strand
AGCTCGGTGAAGCGCGCGCGCAGGCGGCGGTTGAACTCGCGCTGCACCGGCCAGCGGCCCGACACGGTGCAGCGCATCGTGCCGCTGATCGCCACCGCGTACTCGCCCAGGCTGTCGATGCCGTTCAAGGCGAAGTCGGCCAGGATCTTGTCCTCGAAGCCCCCGTCGGCGCGCAACTCGCCGCCGATCTCGCCCAGCATGTCGCACACGCGGTCGGTATCCTCGGAAAAGGCGATGGCGATGGCGATGGTGGCCACCGCGAAGTCGCGGCTCATGTTGGCGACGGTGGACACGGACGAGAACGGGATAATCTGGATCGAGCCGTCGCCGCCGCGCAGCCGCAGGGTGCGGATCGACAGGTGTTCCACCGTGCCGCTGATCCCGGCCACGGTGACGGTGTCGCCCACCTGCATCGCGTTCTCGACCAGCAGGAAGATGCCGGTGATGAAGTCCTGCACCAGCTTCTGCGAGCCGAAGCCGACCGCGACGCCGAGGATGCCGGCGCCGGCCAGCAGCGGCGCGATGTCCACGCCGATCTCGCTCAGCATCGTCAGCACCAGGATCGTGCCCAGCACCACGAACAACAGCGTGCGCAGGATCGGCAGCAGGGTCTGCAGCCGCACCGCGCGCGCCGCCTGACTGGTGTCGTTGAACCGGCCGATCTGGCGGTCAAGCGCCCCGTTCACCAGCTCCCACACGAACACGCCGACCACCAGCGTGGTCAGCACCGTCACCAGGGCCGACAGCAGGCGGGTGCCGAGCGTGCCGCGGGTGAAGAAGCCGTAGGCCGGGATGCCCCACCATTGCAGCAGGGCGAATGTGCCGGCCACGCTCAACGCCCAGACCAGGATGCGACGCAGCACCGGGTAATAGCGGCCGGCCCGACGCGCCAGCCCGGGATGCTGCAGCTCGGTGCCAGGCTCGATCCGGAACAACCGGTCCAGCCCGCCCAGCAGCATGATGGCGACCAGCCGGCACACCAGGATGACGACGCAGATGGACAGGAACAGCTGCCACATCCGGGAATAGCCGCCGCGTATCTGCGCCGCCCAGACGAACCACAGCGCGGCGTCGAAGAACAGGGCCGGCACCCACCACCGGTTGGCAAGCACCGTCAGCACCCGGCCGAAGGAGCGCTCCCGCAGGCGACGCGGCGGCTGCAGGCTTTCCGCGACCCCGCGTCGCGTCTGCCAGATCAGCACCGCCACCAGGACGTGCTCGACCAGCACCACCGCCCGGGTGATCGCAAGCCCCGCGCGCGCCGGCAGGTCCAGGATGCGCCCGACATCGGTGATGCAGATGGCGACCGTCAGCACCGCCAGCAGCCAGCCCCACCAGCGTATCAGGAAGCGCGCGGTCTCGTTCGACACCTCGATCAGCCGCACCCCGGGTGTCTGCGGTGCCAGAAGCATGTCCATCGCCAGCCAAAGGCCGCGGCTGATGCCATAAATGTTGGTGACGGCGAGGATCACCAGCTGCGTCCGGGGTGCGGCGGCGACAAGGGTAGCGGTCCCGTTGCCGATCAGCAGGAAGGCACCGAGCGGGAGCAGCTTCAGCACCAGGCGGAGCAGCGCGAAGGGCACGCGGCGAAGTACGCGCAGCGTGTTGCGCCTGTGGGCAGCGTCGCGCGACCGGTGCTCCGCCTGTTCCGCCTTGCGGGCAGCCGCCTCGCCGGAAGCTCCCTCGCCGGCGGAAAGCGTGTCAGGCAACGTCGGTTCGGCCAACGGCAAAGCGGGCGTGCTCCCGACCGGCTGCGGCGACGGGATCGTCGAAACGATCGGCAGGCCGGAGGAAGCACCTTGCGGCACGGGCATCGTTCGCGCCGCATCGAGAACGACCGGCGGCTCCGCCTCGACCGGACCGGGCACGGCGTCGTCGCGGGACAACGGGTCCACCGCCTCGTCGCGCACCCGGACGGTGTCGCGGCCCAGCCCGCGCAGCGGACGGCGCAGCGCCAGCAGAAGCAGGTGTTCCGCTCCCAGCCCCACCAGCACCACCAGTGCGCTGCGCCAGAACGCGTCGAACAAGGCGGCCCGCGCCGCTGGATTCACCATTTCGCGCTGCAGCCAGCGCCCGGACAAGGCGATGTCGCCGAACAGGTGCAGAAAGGTGGAGCCGTACGCCAGCAGCGCGTGCCGGAACACCGTCGCCTCGACCAGCACCTGGCCCGCCAGGCTGTCCGGCGCCATGCTGACCGCCTTCGGCTTGGCCGCGGCGGCGGGCGCCGTGGTCTTGGCACTGGCCGCCGCCGCACCTGCGGGTGCGGCCGGGGCGGGCGCGTCCAGGATCGCCCGCAGCCTTTGCCGCTCGATCGGGTTCAGCCCGGCGAGAGGATCAACGGTTCGGGCATGCCTCGTCTCGCCGGAAGCGTTGTCGGCGTGGTCCTGGGCCCTCGCCGCAAAGCACGGCAGCAGCCATCCGACGCTCACCAGCAGGAGGACCAGCACCCGGCCGCACCGTCGCAACAACGAAACAAGGCTGCTGGGTCCGGTCGCGGAAAGCTGGTTCATCGTCGGCGGATCCTGCACGCGCGGGTCGGGGAAGGCGGCGCCGCACCCAACACGGGTGGTCCGTCCTGTCAAACCGCCTGCTGGCGATCCACGGCGGTCCCGGGGAGCAGCGGGCATTGAAGCCGTGCGGAGTCGCATGCCAGGCTCCGGTTGCGCAATCGAAACGAGTCGCCTACGGATGGTGTTCCGACGGAAAACGGCTTCACGGTTGAGCGACATGAACCTTCTCCTGCCGCTGATCCAGCATCCGGCGCATCCGGGCGAGGCGGGCCTGGAACTGCGCCTTCCCGACCGCGATACGCCGCGATGCGGAGCCGGTGCGGTGGTTCGAGCCGGGATGGCACGCGGAAAGCCTGTTCACCCTGTTCGATCCGGTCTGGGTGCTGGTGCTGCGCCACGAGGCCGGCCACGCCGCTTCCTGGCACCTCGGAAGCGACGGCAGCCTCGCAACCACAGTCCAGCACCGTTCCGAGCCGGAGCGGCTGCTGTTCCGGCAACGGCTGGAACCGGTGGCGCTATGGCTGCGCATGGCGCCGGGCACCGGGATCCGGCTCGGCGCGCTGGACACGGTGCGTGCCTTTGCCGCCCTGCCGGCCGGCCGTCCGGGTATCATGGCGGGCACAGCAACTTCGTCGTGGACCGTTCTGCGCCGTTCGCGGCATTTATCGGGCTGGTGCGACGGCATTCGGCGGTTCCGTGACGGGCAGGCGGTCCGGACGCGGCCGCGTGTCCTGCTTCGAGGTGTGGCGTGTTTGAAGGAAACGGGACCAGGCTGGTCGACGACCCCATTGGCGGGGCGCTGCCGCTGCTGATCGAGCGCCCAGTGCACCACGGCCCGGATGGGATGCTTCTGCGCATCCCCGGCCGGCCGCCGATCGCGCTGATGAGCTCGGACCGGGCGGTGCGGCTGTTCAACCCGGGCTGGCGGGCGGACAGCCTGTTCACCCTGCTCGATCCGCTGTGGCTGCTGGTGCTCCGCCACGAGAGCGGCGAGATCGCCTGGTGGAACATCGACAACGGCGGCCGGATGGCGTCGCCGCCGCACGAGCGGCCGCGAGCGGAGCGCACCCGTTCGGCGGCGCGCATGCGCGAGGTGGCGTTGTGGCTGTCCATGACGCGCGATGCGCCGATCCGGATCCCCATGCCTCCTGCGGTCCAGGCCTACCTGCGGCTGCCGCAGGCGGTGCGACACGGGCTGGACGCGCTGCTGGACACGCCTGCGCCGTCGGTGCAGGCGGCGCAGACCTGGCAGGGGCCGCCGCCGCCGCTCCGCTTCGAGCCGGTCGCGGGCACCGGCGGCTACAGGATCGGGCACCCCGGCGCGCTGGTGCCGCTGGGTGCGGGCGGGGCCCCGATCGAGCTTCAGGACGGGTGGCGGATCGAGGCGATCGAGACCGGCCTCGCGCCGATGCTGACGATCGCGCTGCGCCACCGCGACGGCGAGCGCGCGGCCTGGTTCGCCGACCTGCACGGGCGCGTGGTCGGCCACCACCTGGGCCACCTCCCGCCCGCCCTGCAGGAGCACGTGTTGCGCCAGGTGATGCCGGTATTCGAGGCGATGTGGGAGCAGGAGGTGCTGGGACGGGACGGGCCGCCTGTGCCCGCCGCTCCGGTGATGGGAAGCGTGCCGTCGGCCGACCTGGGCAGCCTGGCGCCGGCCTGGATGGAAGCGACGGGGCGGAGCGGCGAGACCAGGATCTGGGCGCTCAGCGACACGCTGCCGCCCGGGCTCGGCTACCTGGTGCCGACCCGGCGCGGCCTGCGCGGCTTCGATACGGAGCTGATGCGCCGCGCCCTGCTGCACCCGATCGAGCAGGAAGCCGACCGGCTGCTGCGGACCGGGCGCATGCAATGGCCGTCGCCCGCGGACGGCGACCCGGTCGACAGCGACGGGTTCGCGCTGCTGTTGGAGCGCGACTGCTTTGCGTACCGCTTCCTCCAGGAGGCGACCGATCTGGTGTTCTACGTGATCTGCTCCGGCGGGCATTTCCGCAACTACGCGCTCTACTTCCCGACCGCGGAGCTGCTGGTGCTGCAGACAACGGCCACCGCCCACGACTTCGCGCCCATCCCCCGGGTCGGCGACACCATGCTGCGCCATCTCGGCCAGTTCGGCGCGGCGCTGGCAGAAGGGCGGGATCGGCCGGTGGATCCCGCCGTGCAGCTGGTGTTCGGCGGCTGCGCCATGCATATCGGGCACTACGTATGGCAGGACCTGTCGGGGCTGGCGGTGATGATGCGCCAGAACCTGCCGCCGGAGCGGCTGCCGCAGCTGCAGATGTTCGAGCTGGGCCGCAAGCAGCAGTTCTTCGGGCCGGAGGAGCGCATCTTCCCGGCGCTGGACGGACGCATCGCCCGTCACGACGCACCGTTTGCATCACATGTCGACGCGTTCTACCGGCGCCGTCAGCGCGTCATCAAATACACCGCGATCAGCGTGCCGGCCTCGATCCGCGGCGCGGTAATGGGGGCGGCCGAGGCCAGGTCCGAGCTGCAGGCCGCGCGCCGGGAAGCGGATGCGGCCAGACGACGGCCGGCGCCGGTGATTCTGCTCGGCGTCCGCACCGGCAACCGCACCATGGTCGACCTGGACGACTTCGTGACGGCCCTGGTCCGCCACCTCGCCCGCACCTTTCCCGGCTGCACGGTGGTGCTGGATGGCTTGAACGATGTTCACGATCGTGGCCAGGCGGAACAGGCCAAGGCCGGCAGCGATCTGGCGCACGAGCTGGCGCTGGGACGCTCGCTGGCGGAGGTCGCTGGACGGTCCGGCGTGCGGCTCGTCGACAACATCAACCGTTCGGCGCTTCGAAGCGTGCTGTGGTGCTCCCGCGCCGACGCGTTCATCGCTCCCCTGGGTGCGGCACTCGCGAAGTACCGCTGGATCTGCAACACGCCGGGCCTGGTGCTGACCAGCCGCTGGAACCTCCAGCATCGCGACGACCTGCACATCTACGATTCGCCCGCAGCCCTTGAAGGGTCCTCGGAGATGCAGTTCGTCGCGGCTGGCGACGTGCAGGACGCGGAGCCGGCGGCGGAGCCGGGCCGCACCAACTTCACCGTCGCCCGCGCGCCCGTGTTCAAGCAGTTCGAGGAGTTGCTCCGACGCCAGCTGCCTCGACGCCCGGCAGGCTGAGCCCGGCAGGACCCGTTCAGGCCATTTCGGAAAACTGATCCGGCAACGGGTTCGGGGAAATGGAAGCGGGTTGCCGCTGTCCGTCCGACAAGATTACCGCTCCACCTCGTGGTGGAGCGGTGGATCAGTTCGAAACCTGCTGCCTCATCGACTCCAGGTTGGGGAGCCGTTTCATCCCAGGGCGAAATCCACCGCTGCCTGCACATGTAGTTCGGTGGTGTCGAACACCGGAAAGTCCGGTAGATCTTTCTGACCCATCAGCAGAAAGATCTCGGTGCAGCCGAGGATCACCCCTTCCGCACCGTGCTCGCGCAGTTTGCCCACGATGCGCAGATACTCGCGCTTCGCCTCCATCCGCAGCTCGCCGCGCACCAGCTCGTTGAAGATGATCCGGTCGACGATCTCCATGTCCGCCTGCGTCGGTGCGACGATCTCCACCCCGAATCCATCCTGGTATCGACCACGCAGCTCCAGGGACTTCATCACAGGCATCGTGCCGAGCAGGCCCACGCGCCTGATCCCGGCGTTGCGAATCGCATTGCCGGTCGGGTCGGCGATATGGATGAACGGCGTCTTGCGTTGCGCCATGATCGGCTCCACCACGCGGTGCATGGTGTTTGATACGCAGATCACGAGATCGGCGCCGGCGCGTTCGAGCTGATCAACTTTGCTGGTCAGATAATCATGCGCCTCGTTCCAACGGTTGTTGCGAACGAAGTACTCGATGTTGCCGAAATTCACCGAAACGATGACGATTTCACCGTTATCCCAACCATCAAGCCGATCATTGAGCTTCTTGTTGAGCAGGCGGTAGTACTCACCGGTGGCCTGATTGCTCATGCCGCCGAGGATGCCGATCGTCTTCTGCGGTAGGGGACGGAGCTTTTCCGGTTGCATGAAGGAGGCCTCCGGGGTGTGCCTGCATACGTGGACGCGCGATTACCAAACAGCCGCAAACGCATGCGTTGCCAATGAGCCTCTCATAAGCACGCCGAACAAGCTTCG
>CAXSHC010000169.1:3525-6721 GCA_964236745.1 uncultured Acetobacteraceae bacterium | reverse complement strand
CCGCCCGGATTCGCCCAGCAGGGCGTTGAACGCGGCGAAGTGCATCGGATCGGTCTCGGCCAGCGTGCCGTCGAGGTCGAACAACAATCCCAGCGTCATGATTCCCACCTCCGCCCGCGCATCCGCTCCATGATAATGGCCCACCCCGCGACCGTCATCCGCCTGCCCTCGCGGCAGCCGCCCCGCCCATCGACAGCCTGTGCAGCATCGGCGCCAGGCATGCCGTCGCCTCCCGATACAGTTCCAGCCCTTCGGCATGGATCCGGTGCGCACGCAGGTCCGGCTCCACCAGCCGCCCGTCCCGCGCCACCGCGGCCGCCGCGGCACGCAGGTCCGGGAACAACCCCACCCCGGTCGCCGCCGCCGCCGCGGTGCCGACGATCGTCAGGTTCTCCTCCGCCGCCAGGCGCACCGGCAGCCCGATGGCGTCCACCGTCGCCTGCAGCCACAAGGCGTTGCGGGCGAACCCTCCGGCGCTGACGATCCGCCCGATCGGCACCCCCAGCCCCTGCGCCTGCGCCAAAACGTTGGCCGACGCCAGTGCCACCCCTTCCACCGCCGAGCGGTACAGCGCCGCCCGGTCGTGCCCGAGCGACAACCCGAGCACCGCGCCGCGCAGGTGCGGATCCCGGTACGGCGTGCGGTTGCCCATGAAGTAGTCCAGCGTCAGCAGTCCGCTCCGTCCCGCCGGCCGCCGCGCCGCCTCGGCGATCAGCGCCTGCGTGCCCGCTTCGTCCAGCCCGAAGATCTGCCGGCTCAGCCAGCTCAGCACCGACCCCGCCGACACCTGCCCGCCTTCCACCATCCACAGCCCGTCCACCAGCGCGTGCGGGTAGGGGCCCCAGAACCCCGGCATCGGCCGCTCGGCATGAAGGTGGAACAGGTGCACCACCGAGGTGCCGCCGATCATCAGCAGCTCCCCCGGCTCCACCGTGTCGGCGCCCAGCATGCCAATATGCGCGTCGATGCCCCCTTGCGCCACCACCGGGCGCTGTTCTCCCAGCCCCAGATGCGCCGCCGCCGCCGCCGACAGCCGCTCGATCGCCTGCCCCACCGGCAGGATCGTTGCGGGCAGCTTTCCCGCCAGCCCCGGCGCCCCCAGCGCCTCGTACAGCTCCGGATGGAACCGTCCGCCCACGCCGTCATAGTTCCACTTGCAGGTCGCGTTCATGCGCGAGCCCACCCAGCGCCCGGTAAGCCGGAAGTTCACCCAGTCGACGCATTCGCACAGCACGTTTGCCGCCGCGTAGACCGCAGGCTCGTGCGCCGCCAGCCACATCGCCTTCGGCACCAGCCATTCCGCCGCGTCGCTGCCGCCGCTTTGCGCCATCACCGGATGCGTGGCTGTCCCCGTGCGCGACGCCTCCGTTCCGGCCCGGCAGTCCATCCACAGCAGCGCCGGACGCAGCGGCGTGCCGTCCGCTTGGCAGGCCACCACGGTGGACGCCGTGGTCGCCACCGCGATCCCCGACACCGTCGGCTGCCCCGCCATCTCCATGGCCCTGCGGCACGCCGCGCCCAGCGCGCTCCACCATTCCTCCGGCGCCTGCTCCGCCCATCCCGGCTGCGGATGAACCGTGGCGTAGGTTTCCTCCGCCGTCGCGACCACCGTGCGCCGCTCCGGGTCGAACAGCCCGACCCTCACCCCGCCGGTGCCGAAATCCAGTCCCAGCAGCAGGCTCATGCAGCACTTCCCCGGCCGCGGCTCACCCCTACGGCCGCACCATGACCTTGGAGATGAACTCGTTGCGCTCCCTGAACTTGGTCATCACCTGCGGCAGCGCGTCCAGCCCCGGCTCGTGCGTGATCATGAACTCCCAGCGCAGCTCGCCGCTGCCCAGCTTTTCCAGCGTGGTGGTCCACTGCTTGCCCGGGAACGGTGCTCCGAACGAGTTCCACGATCCGTGCAGCGACACCTCCTGGCGCAGCATGTGGTTGAAGGTTCCCACCTCCAGCCCGACCTCCTGCGTCGGGATGCCGATGAACACCACGTGCCCGCCCGGCCCCGCCAGCCGCACCGCCAGGTTGGCCGTCGCCGGATGTCCCGCCGCCTCCACGATCAGGTCGCATGGCGGCACCTCCGGCTGCGGCCCGTGGCTCAGGAACACGTGCGTCGCCCCTGCTTCGCGCGCCTGCTCCAGCTTCTGCTCCGACACGTCCACCGCCACCACCTGCGAGGCGCCCATCAGCCGCATCCACTGGATCGCGAACAGCCCGATCGGCCCGCACCCGACCACGCCCCCGGTCTGCCCGATCGCGAACGGCGCCTTCCAGATCGCGTGCAGCGCGATCGACGCCGGGTCCACCATCGCCGCCGCGCGCGGATCGATCCCCGCCGGCGTCTTCAGGAGGTTGCCGCGCGGCACCGACACGTATTCCGCATACGCCCCGTCGCGCCGGCTGCCGAAATAATCGTAGTCGCGGCAGCGCGAGAAGCTGCCCGTCAGGCACTGGTCGCATCGCCGGCACGGGATCAGCGGCGCCACCGACACCAGCTCCCCTTCCGCAAACCCCTCGACCTCGCCACCCAGCTCGACGATGTGCCCGGAGAACTCGTGCCCGCACACGATCGGCATCCGGTGCGCGCCTTTCGTCAGCATGCGCGGAATGTCCGACCCGCACACCCCGCAGGCCGCTACACGCAGCAGCACCTCGTCCGCCCCCGCCACCGGCCGGACCACCTCCTCCACACGGATGTCCCCGGGCGCATGCATCACCGCCGCGCGCATCATGCCGCTTTCCGCCCCGATCCGTCCGCCATCCGTCATCGCTCAACCCCGTCCAGTTCCGTGACCACCGCGTCGAACGCGTTCAGTGGCGCGAAATGCGCCGGCTTCACCTGGCCAATCTTGCTGCTGTCCACGACAAGAAACGATTGCACTGCGCGCGCCAGCACCGCGCGCTTCACCGGCACCTCATGGAAGTGCGAGCAGCTCGCCCCGTGCGTGTCGTGCACGCCGCCCGCCGACACGAACGCCTTGTTGATGCCGAGCTGGTGCACGCTTCGCAATGCGTCCTCCGAAAAGAACGTGGCGGACTCCGGGTGGAACAGCCCGCCCAGCACGAACAGCCTCGCCTGCGCCATCCGGCTCGTTGCGGCCGCGATGTTGAGGGCGTAGCACACGATCGTCACCGCCAGCTCTGCCGGCAGCGCCGCCATCAGATGCGGCATGGTGGTGCCGCAATCCACGAAGAT
>CAXSHC010000169.1:2345-3515 GCA_964236745.1 uncultured Acetobacteraceae bacterium | reverse complement strand
CATGAGGCAGGCGTCCTTGCTCTCCAGGCCGCACACCAGCGCCGCCGCCCGCCGACCCGCTTCCACCTTGGCCTGCACGTGGCTGCCCTGCTCGACGTCCAGCGCGTAACCCGAGTTCCCGCGCGGCACGATGTAGCCGCCCAGCAGGTCGAACCCGGTCTCGCCTTCTGCCAGGTCGCGGCGCAGCGTCATGGTCGACACCGCCAGCGCCCGCGCCGCATCCCCCAGGCGCAACGCCCCGTCCTGCGCCGCCAGCGCACGCAGCCGGTCCAGCCGTGTCGCCCGCCGGTCCCTGAACCCGGTCGCCATCGCCGGTCGCTGGTCCATCCCCGCCCCGTTGCCAGGTTGACGGCTTGGCCGCCGATGTGACTAGAATACCAAAATGTGAAGATTTTAACAACCGGTCCGTCGTTCCGGACCGGCGGCAGGAGGCTCCGTCCCGTGCCCGACCCCATAGCCGGCCCCGCTTTGGCCCAGTTGCCCGTCCTGGCTCAGTTGATCGACCACACCATCCTCAAGCCCGACGCCACGGAAGCGCAGGTGGCGCAGTTCTGCGACGAGGCCCGCACCCACGGCTTCCGCTCCGTCTGCGTCAACTCCGTCTGGGTGCCGTTCGTGGCAGCACGCCTGCGCGGCAGCGACGTGCGCACATGCGCCGTGGTCGGCTTCCCGCTCGGCGCCATGCTGACCACCGCCAAGGCGGCCGAGACCGCCGCTGCGGTCGCCGCCGGTGCCACCGAGATCGACATGGTGATCGGGGTCGGCGCCCTGAAGGACAACCGCCACGACGCGGTGCGCGCCGACATCGCCGCCGTGCGTGCCGCCTGCCCGAACGCAGTGCTCAAGGTCATCATCGAGTGCTGCCTGCTTTCCGACGACGAGAAGCGCGCCGCCTGCCGCTTGTCGTCGGAAGCCGGCGCCGACTTCGTCAAGACCTCCACCGGCTTCTCCTCCGGGGGCGCCACAACCGGGGACGTCGCCCTGATGCGTGAAGCGGTCGGCCCCTCGATCGGCGTCAAGGCGTCCGGCGGCGTTCGCACCCCCGAAGCGGTCGCCGCCATGGTCGCCGCCGGCGCCACCCGCATCGGCACCAGCTCCGGCATTGCCCTGATGACCCAGACGGCGCCCGCCGCCGGAACCTACTGACACGAACACCGGCCAAGCACGGCA
>CAXSHC010000169.1:0-2245 GCA_964236745.1 uncultured Acetobacteraceae bacterium | reverse complement strand
CCAGACGGCGCCCGCCGCCGGAACCTACTGACACGAACACCGGCCAAGCACGGCAGCCCACAGGAAGGACACCATGATCGAGATCACACGCCGCCGCTTCTCGCTGCTGGCCTCGGCCGCCGGCGCCGCCACCCTTGTGGCCGGCGCCACTCCCGCCTTCGCCGCCGGCGAGGCCGTGGACGTGGCGAAAGTCCCCAAGGACGTCACCGCCAAGGCCACCAAGAAGTACTCGATCGCCACCGTGGTGAAGGTGGACGGCATCGCCTGGTTCGACCGCATGCGCGTCGGCGTGAAGCAGTTCGGCGCCGACCAGGGCCACGACACCTGGATGGTGGGCCCGAGCCAGGCCGACGCCGCCGCCCAGGTGCAGATCGTGGAAAGCCTGATCGCGCAGGGCGTCGACGCCATCTGCATCGTGCCCTTCTCGGTGGAAGCGGTGGAGCCGGTGCTGCAGAAGGCGCGCAGCCGCGGCATCGTGGTGATCTCGCACGAGGCTTCCAACCTCCAGGCCACCGACTACGACATCGAGGCGTTCGACAACCACGCCTACGGCGCCAAGCTGATGCAGAACCTGGGCCAGCAGATGGGCGGGCAGGGCGGCTATGTCGCCACCGTCGGCAGCCTCACCTCCACCTCGCAGAACGAGTGGATCGACGGCGCCGTCGCCTACCAGCAGGCCAACTTCCCCAAGATGTCGCAGGTGACCAAGCGCATCGAAACCTATGACGACGCCACCACCGACTACAACAAGCTCAAGGAAGTGCTGACCACCTACCCGAACCTGCGCGGCATCCTGGGCGCGCCGATGCCCACTTCCGCCGGCGCCGGCCGCCTGATCGCCGAGCGCGGCCTGAAGGGAAAGCTGTTCTTCTCCGGCACCGGCCTGGTGTCGGTCGCCGGGCAATACCTCAAGGACGGCGACATCGACTACATCCAGTTCTGGGATCCCGCCATCGCCGGCTACGCCATGAACATCCTGGCGGTGATGGCCCTGTCCAAGCGCCCAATCAAGGCCGGCCTCGACCTTGGCCTGGTCGGCTACGACAAGCTCGCCGCCAACGACCCCAAGCGCTCCAACATCCTGTTCGGCCACGGCTGGGTCGGGGTCACCAAGGCCAACATGGGCGAATACAATTTCTAGCCGGCGCATCCTCGCGTGACCGTGCCCCTGCTGGAACTGCGCGACGTCGCCAGGCACTTCGCCGGCGTGCGCGCGCTCGACGGCGTGTCGCTGTCCATCGGCCGCGGCGAGATCCACTGCCTCGCGGGCGAGAACGGCTCGGGCAAGTCCACCCTGATCAAGGTGGTGTCCGGCATCAACGCGGTGGATCGCGGCACCGTGCTGGTGGACGGCGTGCCTGTCCCCGACATGACCCCCCGGCAGGCGATCGCGCTCGGCGTGCAGGTGATCTACCAGGACTTCTCCTTGTTCGGGAACCTGACGGTCGCCGAGAACCTGTCGATCGGCGCCGAGCTGCGCGCCCGCAAGCGCGTGGTCAGCTGGCGCCGCATGCGCGCCCACGCCGAGGCCGCCGTCGCCCGCCTCGGCGTGCATCTCGACCTCGACGCCACCGTGGACAGCCTGCCCACCTCCGGCCGCCAGCTGGTCGCCATCGCCCGCGCGCTGATGGCCGATCCCCGCCTGCTGATCATGGACGAGCCCACCACGGCCCTCACCAGCCGCGAGGTGGCCACCCTGTTCGGCGTGGTGCGCGACATCCAGAGCCGCGGCATCGCCGTGCTGTTCGTCAGCCACAAGATGCGCGAGATGCTCGACATC
The DNA here is from genome assembly GCA_964236745.1 of uncultured Acetobacteraceae bacterium. Classification (GTDB taxonomy): domain Bacteria; phylum Pseudomonadota; class Alphaproteobacteria; order Acetobacterales; family Acetobacteraceae; genus Lichenicola. The sequence goes on along the minus strand of CAXSHC010000169.1, from coordinate 465 downwards.
AGCGAGCGCCTCACCGTGATGCGCAACGGCCGCGTCGCCGTCGAGGGACCGATCAGCAACTTTACGGAGTCCTCGATCACCCGCCACATGACCGGGCGCGACCTCAGCCATGAGGTCTACGTCCGCCCGGAGCGGGACGCGGAAGAGCCGCCCCGCCTGGAGGTCGAGAACCTGTCGGTGCCGGGCGCCGTGGAAGGCGTCGACCTGACGCTCCGGCCCGGCGACGTGGTCGGCCTGTCGGGCCTGATCGGCTCGGGGCGGACCGAACTCACCCTGGCGCTGTTCGGCCTGCGCCCCGACCACGGCGGCACGGTCCGCATCGACGGCCGGCCCGCGCGCCTCGACAGCGTGGGGGCCGCCATCCGGCACGGCGTCGCCTACGTTCCGGAGGACCGGCTGAGCGAGGGGCTGTTCCTCACGCAGTCGGTCAGCCGCAACATGCTGGCGAGCTCGCTGGGTCGGATG
>CAXSHC010000168.1:1026-6756 GCA_964236745.1 uncultured Acetobacteraceae bacterium | reverse complement strand
CACTTTGGGGCACTAAGTGTCCGGCACCGTGGCCGAGCTGGCACCGCCGTCGGAGTGGCCGATGCCGGCCGCGTTGTCGGTCGGCACGCGGGTGGCGATCAACCCGAGCCGGCCCTGCCTGCATTGCCGTTATTGCCGCGCCGGGCGGGGCAATCTATGCCGTAACATGCGCTTTCTCGGCAGTGCTGCGCTGACGCCGCACGTGCAGGGCGCGTTCTCCGAGCACGTGGTGGTGCGCGCCGACCAATGCGTGCCGGTGCCGGCAGAGATGGATTTCCGCGTCGCCGCCTGCGCCGAGCCGCTGGCGGTGGCGCTGCACGCGGTTTCCCGCGCGGGGACCATGGCCGGGCGGCAGGTGCTGGTCGCGGGTGCCGGCCCGATCGGGCTGCTGTGCCTGGCGGCGGCACGTCATGCAGGGGCGGCCTGCGTCACGATCACCGACCTGTTCGACCGGCCGCTGCAGATCGCCCGCTCCATGGGTGCAAGCGACGCCGTCAACGTCGGCACCGACCCGGACGGGCTGGAACGGGCGGCACGGGCGGTGGGCGGCTTCGACGTCGCCTTCGAGGCGACCGGCGCCGCCGCGTCGGTTGCGGGGATGCCGTCGCTGATGTGCCCGGGCGGGCGGATCGTGCAGCTCGGCATGCTGCCGCCGGGCACGGTGCCGCTTCCGGTCAACCTCCTGATGGCGCGCGAGATCGACCTGGTCGGCTCGTTCCGTTTCCATGACGCGTTCGACGTCGCCGTCGACGCCCTGGCGCGTGGCCGGATCGACGTTTCGCCGATCCTGTCGGCACCCGTTCCGCTCGCCGACGCGACCGAGGCGTTCGCGCTCGCGGGCGACCGGAACCGGGCGTGCAAGGTGCATCTGGCGATCGGCTGAACCGGAACCGCGTCGGAGGACCTTGATGGGACAGTTCGGCACGACGCTGCTGGAGTTCGACCGCCTGTCCAAGCGCTTCGGCGGCACGCTGGCGGTGGACGACGTGTCGCTGGCGCTGGCGGGCGGCGAGATCCTGGCGCTGCTGGGCGAGAACGGCGCCGGCAAGTCCACCGTGATCAAGATGCTGGCTGGCATCCACGTGCCGGATGCCGGCCGCATCCTGTTCCGCGGCGAGCCCTACGACCACCTGCGCACGGCCAAGGGTGCCGGGCAGTCGGTCGCCTTTATCCACCAGGATCTCGGCCTGATCGACTGGATGACGGTGGCGGAGAACATAGCACTCGGCGTCGGCTACGCCCGCCGACGCGGCCTGATCTCCTGGTCCGGCTGCCGTGCCCGGGCGATGACGGTGCTGGGCACCATGAGCGCCGACATCGATCCGGACGCGCGAATCATGCACCTGAGCCGTACCGAGCGCTCGCTGGTGGCGATCGGCCGCGCGCTGGCGGCGGAAGCGCAGGTGCTGGTGCTGGACGAGCCGACCGCCAGCCTGCCCGCCGACGAGGTGGACCGGCTGCTGGAAGTGCTGCGCGGCCTGCGCGGCACCGGGATCGGCATGATCTACGTGTCGCACCGGCTGGACGAGGTGTTCCGGGTCGCGGACCGGGTGGCGGTGCTGCGCGACGGCAGGATGGTCGGCATCAAGCGCGTGGCCGACACCGATCCCACCGACCTGGTCACCATGATCGTGGGACGGCCGCCGGCGCAGCTGTTCCCGGAACCGGAACCGTGCGGAACCGATCACTGCCTCCTGCTTGAGGGCCTGGTCGCGGACGGGGCCGGGCCGGTGGACCTCGTGCTGCGCCGGGGCGAGATGGTCGGGCTGGTCGGGCTGCGCGGCGCCGGCCAGGACGCGATCGGCCGCGCGCTGTTCGGCTGTTGTCCGGTGGAGGCCGGGCGCATGGTGCTGCACGGCGCGCCGTACCGGCCCGGCTCCGCCGCGAACGCGATGGCGTCGGGAGTCGGGCTGGTGCCGGGCGACCGGGTGGCGGAAAGCCTGGGCATGCCGCTTTCGGTGCGCGAGAACCTGTTTCTCAACCCGGCCGCCCTTGGCCACGCCCTGCTTGGCCTGCGCTCGCCCGCCGGCGAGAACGCCGACTGCATCGCCGCCGGCGCCCGCATGAGCCTGCGGCCGAACCAGCCCGGCCGGCCGGTGGAAACCCTGTCCGGCGGCAACCAGCAGAAGGTGGTGCTGGCGCGCTGGCTCGGCATCGCCACCCGGCTGCTGGTGCTGGAGGAACCGACCGCCGGGGTGGATGTCGGCGCCAAGGCGGAGATCTACGGCCTGCTTCGGCAGGCGCTGGCGGCCGGGCTGTCGATCGTCGTGGTCGCCACCGACTTCGAGGAGGTCGCCGCTATCTGCCACCGCGCCCTGGTGTTCAGCCAGAACCGCGTCTGCGCCGAACTCAGCCGCGAAAACCTGTCGGTGCAGAGGCTGCTGCAGGCGGCTTCCGCCGGCGGTCCGCATTCCTCCCCGGCCGAAACCGCTTTTCCGTCCGCATCCCGAGGATCCCAGGCATGAACTCGCTCAAGTCCACGGCGCTGGAGCCCGCTCCGGGCAGCCTCAGGGACCTGCCGATCGGCCGGAAGATCGCGGGCCTGCTGCCGGTGTACGGGCTGGTGGTGCTGACGGTGCTGCTGGCGTTGCTGTTCTCGCTGATCCTGCCGAACACTTTTCCCACTTGGCTCAACGTCCGCTCCATCTTGAGCGACAAGGCGGTGGTGGCGATGCTGTCCTTGGCCGCCACCGTGCCGATGATGACGGGCAAGATCGACCTCACCGTCGGCTATGGCGTGGTGCTGTGGCACATCCTGGCGATCTCGTTGCAGGTCGACGGCATGCCCTGGCCGGTCGCGGTGCTGGTGGTGCTGGGGCTCGGGCTGGTGTTCGGCCTGCTCAACGGGCTTCTGGTCGAGGTGGCGCAGATCGACAGCTTCATCGCCACGCTGGGCACCGGCACCGTCACCTACGCGGTGGCGCTGTGGTGGACCGGCGGCCGGCAGGTGATCGGCCGGCTGCCGCACGCCTTTTTCGAGCTCGACATCGCCAGCGTGTTCGGCATCCCGATCCCCGCCTTCTACGTGGCCGGGCTGGCGGCGGTGCTGTGGCTCGTCTCGGCGTATACCCCGCTTGGGCGCTACCTTTACGCGATCGGCGCCAACCCGCGCGCAGCCGAGCTCAACGGCATCCCGACCCGGCGCTACGTCATGCTGGCCTTCATGGTGTCCGGCGTGATCACCGCCTTCGCCGGCGTGATCCTGGCCGCCCGGCTGCGCGTCGGCCAGGCCAGCGTCGGGCTGGAGTTCCTGCTGCCGGCGCTGGTGGGGGCGTTTCTCGGCTCCACCACCATCACCCCCGGACGGGTCAACATCTGGGGCACGGTGGTGGGCGTGGTGATCCTGGCGATCGGCATCTCCGGCATCGAGCAGCTGGGCGGCGCCTTCTGGGTGGAGCCGGCGTTCAACGGCGCCACGCTGCTGATCGCCATCGGGCTCGCAGGCTGGACCGGACGCAGGCGGGTGATGGCGAGGTCGGCGCGGCCGCCGGCGCGGGTAGGGCGTTGAACGCCCGCAAGGTTGAACAAACGGCACTGCCTGAAGGCGGGCCACACAAGGGGAAGCGGAACGATGGCACCAGCAACATTTGATGGCCGGCCTGCCCTACTGCCGGCAGGCGTGGGGCTGGCGATCCTGCTCGCCGGCACCGGAACGGCGACCGCACAGGACGCGCTGTCGCGCGCGCAGGCGGTGGTCGCGACGGCAACCGCGCCGGCTTCCAGATGGGACGGGCCGACCACCGGCCCGAAGGCGGCGACCGGCAAGACCGTGATCTACGTGGCGGCCGACCAGCGCAACGGCGGCATCCAGGAGGTGGGCGACGGGGTCAAGGAGGCCGGACAAGCGATCGGCTGGACCGTGCGCGTGCTGGACGGACAGGGCAGCGTGTCCGGCATCCATTCCGCCTTTAGCCAGGCGGTGGCCTTGAAGCCGGACGGCATCGTCATCGGCGGCTATGACGTGGTGCAGAACGCGGGCGACATCGAGCAGGCGGCGGCGGCCGGCATACGCATCGTCGCCTGGCACGGCGGCCCGAAGCCGGGACCGATGGCGGAGTACCACGTTCTCAGCAACATCGGCAGCGACAGCGCGAAGGTCGCCAAGGTGGCGGCGGATTACGCGGTGGCGCAGAGCGGCGGCAAGGCCGGCGTGGTGATCTTCACCGACAGCGCCTATGCGATCGCGCTGGCCAAGGCGAAGATGATGCGCGACGAGATCCAGACCGTTCCGGGCTGCAGCGTGCTGTCGTTCGAGGACACCCCGCTGGCGGACACCTCGACCCGCATGTCGCAGCTGACCACCTCGCTCCTGCAGCGGTTCGGCGCGAAGTGGACCTTCACGCTGGCGATCAACGACCTGTACTACGACTTCATCGGCCCGCCCCTGATCTCGGCCGGACGCGACCCGTCCGGGCCGCCGGTCAACATCAGCGCTGGCGACGGCAGCAACTCCGCGTACGAGCGCATACGCGCCGGCCAGTTCCAGGCAGCGACCGTGCCCGAACCGCTGCGGCTGCAGGGCTGGCAGGTGGTCGACGAGATGAACCGCGGCTTCAGCGGCCAGCCCGCATCCGGCTACGTGGCGCCGGTGCACCTAGTGACTGCGAAGAACGTCGACCTGGATGGAGGCAAGAAGGACATCTACGATCCGGACAACAACTACCGCGATGCCTACCGGAAGATCTGGGGGCGCTGAGGGCGATGGACGTGTTCGAGGTCGTCGACCAGCGCTTCCGCCGCTACGTGCTGTTCAATGCGCGTCCGGAACGGATCGCCGAGGGGTTCCGCTGGACCGAGGGGCCGGTGTGGTTCGGCGATGCCGGCTGCCTGCTGTTCAGCGACATCCCGAACAACCGCATCATGCGCTGGATCGAGGGCGTCGGCCTGTCCACCTATCGCCAGCCGAGCCGGTATGCCAACGGCGGCACGCGCGACCGGGAAGGACGGCTGGTGTCCTGCCTGCACGGCGCGCGCGCGGTGGTGCGCACCGAGCACGACGGCAGCGTTACCACGCTGGTCGACCGCCACGAAGGGCGGCGGCTGAACTCGCCGAACGACGTGGTGGTGAAGTCCGACGGCACGGTCTGGTTCACCGACCCGCATTACGGCATCGCCATGGACTACGAGGGCGAGGGCCGCACGGAAGAGGAGCTGCCCTGCCAGGTGTACCGCTTCGATCCGCGCGACGGGCGGCTCGACGTGGTGAGCGACGCCTTCGCCTGCCCGAACGGTTTGTGCTTCTCGCCGGACGAGAGCCGGCTGTTCATCGCCGAGACCGGGCGCATGCACGACAACAGCGTTCCGCGCGGGATCCAGGTGTTCGACGTCGAGGCCAATACCGGCCGGCTCGGCCAGGGCCGCGATTTCTACGCGCCGGCGGTGGGTGCCGCGGACGGGTTCCGCTGCGACGAGGACGGCAACGTGTGGACCAGTGCCGGCGACGGGGTGCGCTGCGTGAGCCCGCAGGGCGACCTGCTGGGCCGAATCCGGCTGCCGCACCCGGTGTCCAACGTGTGCTTCGGCGGGCACCGCAACAGCCGGCTGTTCATCTGCGCCAGCAGCGAGGTGCATGCGGTATACCTCAACCGGCGGGGTGCCGACCGGCCTTGAGCGTGCCGCCGCGCCGGGGCCCGGCGGCACCGGTCGCCAAGGCGACGCTGCGCGACGTGTCGGTGCTGGCGGGCGTGTCACGCATGACGGTGACGCGCGTGCTGATCCGGCCGCAGCAGG
>CAXSHC010000168.1:0-1016 GCA_964236745.1 uncultured Acetobacteraceae bacterium | reverse complement strand
CGCAAACACGCGCGCGGGTGCAGGAAGCGATCGACACGCTCGGCTACGTGCCGGACCGCGCCGCCGGCAGCCTGGCGACGCGGCGCAGCGGCTTCGTCGGGCTGATCCTGCCGACGCTTGCCAACGGCAACTTCGCCGCCCTGGCCGAGGGCCTCACGGAAGCGCTGCGCCCGGCCGGCTACGAGCTGCTGATCGGCTATACCAGCTACAGCCTCGCCGAGGAGCAGCGGCAGGTGCGCACCCTGCTGTCGCGCCGGCCGGAAGCGCTGGTGCTGGCGGCGCCGCATCGCGAGCCGGTGCTGCGTCAGCTCGGACAGGCGGGCGTGCCCGTGATCGAGGTGGCGGAGCTGCCGAGGCGGCCGATCGGGCACGCCATCGGCTTTTCCAACCACGCCGCCGGACGGGCGGCGGCCGCGTTCCTGATCGGGCTCGGCCACACCCGGATCGCGGCACTGGGACCGGCGCGCGGCCGCGACCGGCGCGACCTGCGCGGCGAGGCGCGGCTGCGCGGCTTCGCCGACGCCCTGCGCGCTGCCAGGCTGCCGACCAACCTGGTGCGCACCGACGGCGAGATCCCGTTCGCCTTCCGTCAGGGCGCGCTGGCGATGGCCCGCCTGCTTGACGCTGCACCGCGGGTGGAGGCGGTGTTCGCGGTGTCGGACCTGGCAGGCGTCGGCGCGTTGATGGAATGCCGCAGGCGTGGCATCGACGTTCCCGGCGCGTTGTCGCTGGTCGGCTTCGGCGACTTCGAGGTGGGCCAGCAGGTGGTGCCGGCACTCAGCACCGTGTCGGTGGATTTCGGCCGTCTCGGCGATCGCGCCGGGCAGCTGGTGGTGGAGCTGCTGCGGCAGACAAGCGCCGGAAGCGATGGCGAGGGCGACAGGATCGTCGACGTAGGCTTCACGATGATCGCGCGGGGCACGACACGGGCACCGGCGTCCGGCATCACTTGAGGAAGATACAGGCACATGGCAGACCAGCAGGCATCACCGGTAGGCAGCCGGATCGCGCTCGTC
>CAXSHC010000167.1:4699-6758 GCA_964236745.1 uncultured Acetobacteraceae bacterium | reverse complement strand
TCGCACCCGGCGCGGCCCCGGTGCCTGACAGCAAGCTGAAGCCGGTGTCGGCGCTGCTGGACGTGCCGCGCATGCCTGCCAGCCTGCGCCGCTTCGTCGACTGGGTCGCGGGCTACACCCTTGCCCCGCCCGGACTGGTGCTGGCGATGGCGCTTCGCATCAACGCGGCACAGGCCCTGCCCGTCACCACCGGCTGGGTCCGCTCCGGCAGCAACTCGGTGTCGGTGCGCTCCACCCCGGCGCGCGCCCGCGTGCTGCAGGCGCTGGCGGACGGCGTGCCGCGCGGCACCGCCGAGCTCGCGCGGATGGCAGGCGTCGGCGCCGGCGTGGTGCGCGGCATGGCCGAAGCCGGCCTGCTCCGCGAACAGGAGATCGCCGCCGCCGCCCCGTTCGGCCAGCCGGATCCGGACCATGTCGAGGCCGCCCTGTCCGCCGACCAGGCGCGTGTGGCGGCGCAGCTTCGCGGGCTGGTGCAGGCGAGACGGTTCCAGGCGGCGCTGCTCGACGGCGTCACCGGCTCGGGCAAAACCGAAACCTACCTGGAAGCGGTGGCGGCGTGCCTGGCGGAAGGGCGCCAGGCGCTGGTGCTGCTGCCGGAGATCGCCTTGTCTGCGCAATGGCTGCAGCGCTTCCGCCGCCGCTTCGGGGTGGAGCCGGCGGTGTGGCATTCCGACCTCGGCTCCAAGCGCCGCCGCATCACCTGGCGCGCGGTGGCGGGCGGCGAGGCGCCGGTGGTGGTGGGCGCCCGCTCCGCCTTGTTCCTGCCGTTCCCCGACCTCGGGCTGGTGATCGTCGACGAGGAGCACGAGACCGCCTTCAAGCAGGAGGACGGGGTCAACTACCACGCCCGCGACATGGCGGTGGTGCGGGCGCGGCTGGCGGAAGCGCCGGTGCTGCTGGTGTCCGCGACCCCGAGCCTGGAAACCCTGGCCAACGTCGAGAGCGGCCGCTACCGGCACCTGTCCTTGTCCGCCCGCCACGGCGGCGCGCGCCTGCCGGAGGTGGCGCCGGTCGACCTGCGCGACCATCCGCCCGAGCGCGGTCGCTTCCTGTCGCCGCCGCTGATCGAGGCGGTGTCGGACACGCTCGCCCGGGCCGAGCAGGCGATGCTGTTCCTCAACCGCCGCGGCTACGCCCCGCTCACGCTGTGCCGCGCCTGCGGCCACCGCATCCAGTGCCCGAACTGCACCGCCTGGCTGGTGGAGCACCGCGCCCGCCGCCAGCTCGCCTGCCACCATTGCGGCCACACCGAGGCAGTACCCACGCACTGCCCGTCCTGCCGCGCCGAGAACAGCCTGACCCCGATCGGCCCCGGCGTGGAGCGAATCACCGAGGAAGCGCGCGCGACCTTCCCCGACGCCCGCATCCTGGTGATGGCGAGCGACACCCTGCCGGGCCCGAACGCCGCCGCCGAGGCGGTACGGCGCATCGCCGACCGCGAGGTGGACCTGGTGATCGGCACCCAGATCGTCGCCAAGGGCTGGCATTTCCCCGGCCTCACCCTGGTGGGCGTGGTGGATGCCGATCTCGGCCTCGCCGGCGGCGACCTGCGCGCGGCCGAGCGCACCGTGCAGCTGCTGCACCAGGTGGCGGGCCGCGCCGGCCGCGCCGAGCAACCGGGCCGGGTGCTGCTGCAAACCTACAGCCCGGAACACCCGGTAATGCAGGCCCTGGCTGCAGGCGACTTTGCCCGCTTCATGGAGCGCGAAGCCGAGCAGCGCCGTCCCGGGCACTGGCCGCCGTTCGGCCGGCTGGCGGCGCTGATCGTCAGCGCCGACACCGCCGAGGCGGCCGACCAGGCGGCGGCGGCGCTCGGCCGCAGCGCGCCCACAGGGGAGGGGCTGCAGGTGCTGGGCCCGGCCCCGGCACCGTTGGCGATCCTACGCGGCCGGCACCGCCGACGCCTGCTGCTGCGCACGCGGCGCGACGTCGCGGTGCAGCCGATCCTGCGGCACTGGATGGCCGCCTGGCGGGCGTTGGCTCCCACGGTGCCGCGCTCGGTGCAGGTGGACGTCGATGTCGACCCGGTGTCGTTTTTGTGAACATTGTTCACGTGACC
>CAXSHC010000167.1:1575-4689 GCA_964236745.1 uncultured Acetobacteraceae bacterium | reverse complement strand
CACGCCTGACGATAGCAACCAGGGCAGTTTTCCGGGAGGAATGGAAACAACGGTCCGACCTGGGACTCACGCAGGTCGTTCTGGTGCGACAGGATCGCATACGAGGACAAGGTGATCGGCGCCTTCCTGTCGCTCGATACCACGCGGCAGCGGCGCGTCGGCTCGAGCCCGCATCCGGAACGCCACGATCCCCTCTTCTGGCTCGACGAGTTGCGCATCTCGTGGGGCTGGGTCAGCAACGGATCCAGTCGAACCTGTTCTTCGACTACCAGAGCAACGTTGCAGCTTTGTCCAGACTGGCAGCGCTGGCTCCGCCAGCACCGGCCGCCCGTGCTCGTCGTCTGGGGCCGCCGCAATCCATCCTTCGCGCTCGGCGGGGCGATGGCCTACCGGAAGGAGGTGCCGGACGTGGAGGTGCACATCTTCGAGGCCGGGTATTTCGCCCTCGAAAGGTGGACGAGATTGCCGCGTCGATGAATGCGTTCCTGGCCAGAAACGTTTGGGCGACCGAATGACAGTGCATCGTCAGAAGAGGTACTCGAACTGCGGACGCCGTAGCCCCGGATTAACCGTATGGTCGCTGCGCGCTGACGTGGACCGGCACGATGTGCTGATGGTTCCGACTCAGGTCGGAGTGGGTCGAGCGTGCAGCATGATCGTGAGCATTGGCGCCAGCACACGCTGGCGCATCGCTATAGCCGCCTGACCCAGACCACCTACTGCCTGCAGAACGGCCTGCACACCAGGACCTACCGCACCTGGAGCTGCAAGCTGGAGCCGGAGGGCGCCGTCAAGCCGGTTCGTTCCCCCCCCCCGCTCGCCGAGGAAGGCGCTGGAAGGGGTGAAGGAGTTTGCTTACCCTTTGCTGCCAGCAGTTCCGGGCACCCGGACCGGCCAAATCAAGCTGATGAGCACGGTGGCGCAGCGGCAGCGCTACACGGTGGAGGAGGGGCAGCAGCACGTGCTGGCGGCGTTGCGGTCTGGCCTGCCGATCGAGCGATACGCCCGCATGGCGGGGCAGGCCCCGAGTGCTTTGCACCGTTGGAAACGCCAGTATGCCGTGCACGTCGGAGCGCTGCCAGCAGCGCCAGCTGCGACGCCGGTTCCCATGTTCGCCTTGGTGACCGTCGCTGGCATGGCGGAGAAAGCATCGAGCTGGACACCAACCCCGTGGAGCGGGCGATCCGTTCGGTGGCACTTGAACGCAAGAACAGCCTGTTTGCTGGCAGCGAGGGCGGGGCAAGCCGATGGGCGATCGTGGCCCCCTGGTGGAGATTGCCAAGCTCAACGGCGTCGAGCCCTATATCTGGTTGCGCGACAGCTTGACGCTCATGATCGACGGGCACCCAGCAAACCGTCTTGCTGACCTGCTGCCCTGGTCACGCTGATGGCGTTCGCAGTCTTGGTGAGCACGAACCTGGGATGAGGCTTACGACGGTGTCGGCGCGGCCTTCGCCAGGCGGCCTTTCAGTCGCGCCTGCATCGCTTTGCGGCGTTCCTTGGCGGCGATGTTCATCTGCCGGCCGAACTCGCCGAAGAACTGGCTGAGCGAGTTGTCGATTGTCACACCCCCATCCTCCGGTGACCACAGCAGGTCGAACCGGAAGCCCAGCAGGTCGTGCGCCTCCACCGCTCGCCGCAGCACGTCAGTACACATCAGGGTCCCCCGCTGCGGCACGGTGAACACGGTCGGCGCGGTCGCCACGCACTCCGGGTGGAAGGACCACCGATCGATTTCTTTCCAACGACTCGGAAGTTCATTGTCATGCTCCCAGAGCTCGCCCTCGATGCCATCCTGATTGGCGATGTCGGCCACGGTCGTGCAGTTGAACCAGCAGTAGTCCAGCCCATCCAGCCGCACCGGCAGATACTCGCCGCACGGCAGCAGCAACGGGGCCAACAACTCGCGGGCACGCGCGCCCAGGAGTGCGCTGTGACCGGCGAATGCGGCTGCACCGACGCAGTCGAGTGGCAGAACCTTCGGCCCGCCCCGGGGGCTCTCCAGTGGGGGAGGCTGCCAATCAGCGGCGCGCGGCGTACCGGCTGCTTCCAGCCAACACATCGCCTGAGCATGGTCAATGCTGTCACTCGTATAGACGAGCTGGCCAAAGGCGAGATCAGGTCCCACCTTGTAGACGTTCATGGGCCGTATCGCTTCCAGTCGAAGGGGTCGGCGAGGTCGGGACGCGGCAGCGGCCGTTCCAGCTTCCGCAGCGACTGCTTCAGACCGATCCCCTTAGGTCTTTCGAGCCGTTGACCAGCGTGTCCGACAGCGAGCGGAGGACATCCAGCATCAGCATGCGGCTGGCTTTGCGACCACTTAGCGCCGCTGCTTCCATGGCTTGCTTATCGGCGGCTTCCAGCACTGCCACGACCATCGGTCTGTAGCCCTTGGCCGCCATGACGTAGGTGGTCTCTCCCCGGTGGTAGAGCTGCTCGGCACGATGGCCGCATCGGCTGGATCATCGCGCCATCGGGTCGATAGCCGATGTGGCCCAGACTTCGTCGCATCTCCCGGGACGGGGCGTGACATCGCCGTAGCGCTGCATTTCGCTGATGATTGAGCGCTCGCAGGGTGCGATGGGAGCAACGGTCAGGCCGGCGGCGGTGCCGCAGGTCACTTGAATGAAGCCTGCCGCCATCGTTCCGGGCTTCCCGTCTCAGCCTGGGGGAAGGGCCGTTAACCTCGGCCGCGAGCCTAGTCCTCGTGCTTGCGGTGCCCGCGGCCGGACTGCGTTTTTTCCGCGCCCACGCCCGCCGCGTGCTGCTTTTCCAGCGAACCTGCGGTGGCGGTGCTGGTGTTGTCGCCCGCGACCGCGCCCTCGACCGCTGCCTTGGACGCCGCCCCCTTGGCCGCGCCGGAGCCTTCGGTGGGTGCGGCAGCCGGGCCGCCTTCGGGAACGGCGTCGCCCGGCTTGGCGTGGTGGCCCTTCACCGTGCCGTGGCTGGTGACCTTGTCGCTGCCTTCGTGCTTGCTCATCGTTTGTTTCCTTGCCTCGGCGTCGCCGTTCAACCCGGCGGGGCTGGGGGAGTTGCGTTGGGGCGGGCGGCGGGACCGGCTCGCAGAACACGGGAGACCGGCATGGAACCGTTCAAGGTGAGCTGGGACGACGC
>CAXSHC010000167.1:0-1551 GCA_964236745.1 uncultured Acetobacteraceae bacterium | reverse complement strand
TGGAGCGTATCCATACGCAGTTGCGGGGCTACCGCATGCCGCCGACGCCCGAATGCGCGGGCTGGCGCTACGGCTGCGATCCGGAGTTCCTGCGCGACCTGTGCGCGTACTGGGCGGACGGTTTCGACTTCCGCGCCGCCGAAGCAGAGCTGAACCGGTTTCCCCAGGTGATGCACCGGGTGAACGGCATCGACCTCCACGCCGTGCATCTGGTCGGCGAGGCGGGAGGACGCCGGCCGCTGCTGCTCACCCATGGATGGCCGGGCTCGGTGTACGAGTTCTGGCAGGTGGCCGAGCCCCTGGCGTTTCCGTCCCGGCACGGCGGCAGTGCCGCGGACGCGTTCGACTTGGTGATCCCGTCGCTGCCGGGCTTCGGGTGTTCCGGCAAGCCGGCATCGCCGATCGGCGCGCGCAGCACCGCGCGGCTGTTCGACCGGCTGATGCGCGATGGCTTCGGCTACGACCGCTATCTCGCCCAGGGCGGCGACTGGGGGGCCGGCGTCAGCGCCTGGCTGGCGCTGGAGCATGCCGCGTCGATCCGCGCCATCCACCTCAACTACCTGCTGGTGCAGCCGGACGCGGAGCCGGAAACCGGCGAGGAGAAGCAGTGGAAGCAAGCGTTCACCGAGGCGGAACAGGCGCTCGGCGCCTATGCCCAGCTGCAGCGGAGCCGGCCGTCCTCGCTGAACTATGCCATGGCCGACAACCCGGCGGCGCAGGCGGCCTGGATCGTGGAACGGTTCCACGATTGGGCCGACCTGCGGGAGCGCTCGTTCGACGCGGTGTTTCACCGCGACCGGCTGCTGACCAATCTGATGATTTATGTCGCCAACGACGCGTTCCCGTTCGCGGCCTGGTACTACGCGGCGGCCGAGGCGGAAGGTGTGCGCCGCATGCCGCCGGGCCGTCGCGTCACCGTGCCCACCGCGTTCGCCGCCTATCCCGACCCGCGCTCGCCGACGCCGCCGCGCTCCTGGGTGGAACGCGGCTATGCCCTGACACGCTGGACCGATCAACCGCGCGGCGGGCACTTCGCTGCGATGGAAGCGCCCGACCTGTTCGTGCAGGACCTGCGCGCCTGGGCCGGCGCGCTGCCTCCGGACTAAGCCGGCCAGCCCGCGCAGGGTTCAGAAGAAGCGGCCGACCAGGTTTTCCAGCCGCTCCTGGCCGCCGGAGCGCGGCTGCGGCGACAGGTTCTGCTCCTCCGCGCGGGCGGCGATGGACTCCAGGGTCTGCCCGCCGCCCAGCATGTCGCGCGCGCTATCGGTGTTCCATCCGGCGTAGCGTTCCTGCAGCGCCGCTTCCAGTCGTCCGTCCTCCACCATACCGGCCGCGATCAGGAAGGCGCGGGCGCAATGGTCGATTGCGCCGACATGGGCGTGCACCAAGTCCGCCGGGTCGATCGACTGCCGCCTGATCTTGGCGTCGAAGTTGCAACCGCCGAGCCCGAGGCCGCCTGCCTTGATGACGTGATACAGCGCCATCGCCGTGTCCTGCAGGCTGTTGGGGAACTGGTCGGTGTCCCAGCCCAGCAGCGGGTCGCCGCGGTTG
>CAXSHC010000166.1:0-6851 GCA_964236745.1 uncultured Acetobacteraceae bacterium | reverse complement strand
AGCCGGCGGGGCCGGCACCGATGACGAGCAGGTCGGTGGCGAAGGTCTGGGTCATGGGGCGATCGATTCTCAGGGGCCCGTTGCTGGGCCGGTCCAAGATATGAGCCTCGTTTGCTGCGGCGCAAGCAAGATGGACGCAGGCACCGGCCCGCTCGCGGCCGCTGCGGCCTTTGACTGCAACCGTGGCTGCAATACACCATGCCGCGATGCAGACCCCAGACCAGCTCGGCGTCCAGCTCAGTGTGCAGCTCGGGGCCGACCTCGACGCCATCGACCGGCGCATCGTCGCCGAGCTGCAGCAGGACGGGCGAATGACCAACGTCGAGCTGGCGCGCCGTGCCGGCATCTCCGCGCCCCCCTGCCTGCGCCGCGTCCGCCGGCTGGAGGAATTGGGAGTGATACGCGGCTACCACGGCGACAGCGATCCGCACCTGCTCGGCTGGACCGTGGTGTTCTTCGCCCTGGTCGGCCTCGACAGCCAGAAGGACAGCGTGCTGACCGGCTTCGAGGCGCTGGTGGCCGAGTGGCCCGAGGTGCGCGAATGCCACATGATACGCGGCGGCGGCGACTTCCTGCTGCGCCTGGTCGCCCGCGACACCGCGCACGAGAACCAGCTCACCCGTCGCCTGACCGAGACCGTTCACGTCAGCCGCCTGCAAACCCTGCAAACCATACGCACCAGCCGCGACCTCGCCGGCGTGCCGATCTGACGCGGCCGGGTTGCCGATCCCGCCCCACATCAGCGTCGTGGTGCCGTGCTACCGCGAGCGCCCCAACGTGCGCCCGCTGGTCGCAGCCCTCGACAACGCCCTGGCCGGTCGCCTGTGGGAAGCGATCTTTGTCGACGACGACAGCCCGGACGGCACCATGGAGGAGATCCGCGCGGTCGCCGCCGTCGACGCGCGGGTGCGCGGCTTGCGTCGCATCGGCCGGCGAGGCCTGTCTTCGGCGGTGATCGAGGGCGTGCTGGCCTCCTCCGCTCCCTTGGTCGCGGTGATGGATGGCGACCTGCAGCACGACGAGGCCTGCCTGCCGCGCATGCTGGACGCGGTGGCGAGCGGCGGCTGCGACATCGCGGTCGGCTCCCGCCACGTCGCTGGCGGCGACTCCGTCGGCCTGTCCTCGCCCTGGCGGCACCGGTTGTCGGGCACGGGCATCCGCCTGGCCCAGCTGTTCCTGCCGGTGCGCCCCGGCTTCGACCGCCTCCGCGACCCGATGAGCGGGTTCTTCGCCTGCGAGCGGCGCTTCTTCGAGCAGGTGGCGCCGCGCCTGAGCGGGCAGGGGTTCAAGATCCTGCTCGACCTGATCCTGTCGGCCCCGGCAGCGACGGGCGAGATCCCGCGCGTGATTGAGATCCCGGCCCGGTTCCGTCCGCGCCTGGCAGGCGAAAGCAAGCTCGACGCCCTGGTGCTGGCCCAGTTCGGCAGCATGATCCTCGACAAGGCGTTCCGCGGCCTGCTGCCGACCCGGTTCATCAGCTTCGCAGCCGTGGGGCTCGCTGGCGTGCTGGTGAACCTCCTGGTGCTCGACGCGAGCAGGCGTACGGGCGCTTCGTTCGCCTGGGCGCAGACCGTGGGCACGATTGTGGCGATGATCGTCAATTTCTGGCTCAACAACGCCGTCACCTATCGCGACCGTCGCCTGCGCGGCGCCCCGCTGTGGCGCGGCCTGCTGCTGTTCATGCTGGTCTGCGGCGTCGGCGCGGTCGCCAATGTCGGCATCGCCCGCACCCTGCACGACACCCATCACGGCTGGCAGCCGGCCGGCGCCGCGGGGGCGGCGATCGGGGTGGTGTGGAACTACGCGGTGTCCGCCACCCTGATCTGGCGCCTGCGTTGAGGCCTTGGCTCGCGGCTCTGCTGCTGCTCACCGTGCTCCGGCTCGCGGTGTGCGGCTTCGCGCCGCTGTCCCCCGACGAGTCGTACTACTGGGTGTGGTCGCGCGCCCTGGCGCCGGGCTATCTCGACCATCCGCCCATGGTGGCGCTGTGGATCAGGGCGGGAACGCTGCTGTGCGGCGACGGCTCGTTCGGCGTGCGCCTGCTGGCGCCGGTGTCCGCCGCCCTCGGCACCCTGCTCCTGGCTTCTGCCGCCGCCGACCTGGGCGACCGGGAAAACCGGGCCCGGCGTGCGCTGGTGGCGGCGGTGCTGCTGAACGCCACCCTGCTGCTCGGCGTCGGCAGCGTCACCATGACCCCGGACACGCCGCTGTTGTTCTTCTGGACCGCGGCGCTGGCGGCTCTCGGGCGGGTGCTGGCGACCGGGCGCGGTGCCTGGTGGCTGCTGGCGGGCACAGCCCTCGGCTTGGCGCTCGACAGCAAGTATACGGCCATCCTGGTCGGGATGGGCCTGGCCGGGTGGTTGCTGGCGACAGTCGAGGGACGGCGCTGGCTGCGTACCCCCTGGCCATGGCTGGCGGCCCTGCTGGCGCTGGCGGTGTTCGCGCCGGTGCTGGACTGGAACGGGGCGCATGGCTGGGCCAGCTTCGCCAAGCAGGGTGGACGCACCGGGGACTGGCACCCGGCGCGGGCCGGGCGCTACCTTTCGGAGCTGGTGGGCGGGCAGCTCGGGCTGGCGACGCCGCTGGTGTTCGTCCTGCTCGTCATCGGAATCGTGAACGCTGTTCAGGAAGGGCGGCGCGGCATGCCCGGTCCGGCGCTGCTCGCCTGGGTGACGCTTCTGCCCCTGGCCGTGTTCGTGCAGCACGCGTTCGGCGACCGGGTGCAGGCGAACTGGCCCGGCCTGCTCTACCCGTCGGCGGTGGCCGCCGCGGCGGCGACGGCGCCGCGCTGGTGGCGACGGGCGGCGATCCTGGGCTTCGCGCTGACGGCGCCTGTGTATCTGCAGGCCGCCGCGGCACCGTTCCCGTTGCCGCGCTCGCTGGACGTGACGCTGCAGCGGCTGGCCGGCTGGCGGGCGCTGGCCGCTTCCGTCGACGCGGCCGGCCCGGGGTTCATCGCCGCCGACGAGTATGGCCTGGCGGCGGAGCTGGCGCGCGGCCTGCCAGGCCGGACCGTGCTCGGGGTGCAGCCGCGCTGGGCGCTGTTCGCGCTGCCGCATGGGGCGGCCGGTACCGGCTTGCTGGTGCGGAGCGAGCGTCGTCACGACGCGCCGGATGGGCGCTACTGGTCGATGCTGGTGCCGATCGGCGAGCTGGTCCGGGGCCGGGGCGGGAAGGTGGCGGAACGCTACCGGCTCTATCGCGTGCGCCTGCGCGACTCCCTGCCGGCCGGGCTGGATGCCGACATCGTCCGCCTGCCCACGCGTCAATGAGCGCCGCGTTAGCCGCTGGTTAAGGCGCTGTCCCGCATGGTGTCGTCCGGACGGGTGGCGCGGGAGCAGGAAGCTGAATGGCCAAGCGGCGTGGCAAGAACGAAGGCGGGACGACGATCGTCATACGCCGGATCGAGGAAAGTGCCGCCGGCCATCACGGCGGTGCCTGGAAGGTCGCATACGCCGATTTCGTGACGGCGATGATGGCCTTCTTCCTGCTGATGTGGCTGATCAACGCTACCAGCGAGCAGCAGCGCCGTGGCATCGCCGCCTATTTCAGCCCGATGGCCAACGTCGAGAACGGGTTCTCCGGGGTGGGCCTGGTGCCGGGCGGGATGAGCCCGCTGGACAAGGGCACCAACCTGGTGGTGAAGGGCAGCGGCGCGCCGCCGACCTCGGACGCGCCACAGCCCATGGCGATGCAGACCGCACCGGGCCAAGTTTCCAGCGACGGCGACGCCTCGTCCGGCGCGTCCGACACCGACAACGACGACGAGTCCGCGGGTCCCGGCTCCGGGGCCGCCCTCACGGCGGGCGCCGCCGTGCAGGAAGAAGCCGCGCCAGGTGCCACGCGAGGCCAGGCGGCGGGCACGGGAGGCACAGCGTCGCCGCAACCGGGCCCCAAGCTGAACAAGGCCGCGGAAGCGGCGGCGGCGGCGGCCGAGGACAAGTCGCTGAAGGCGGCAGTGGGCGCGGTGAAGCGCCTGGTCGCAGCCGATTCCTCCCTGGCCACGTTCGCCGGCCAGATGGCGGTCGACGTCACCTCGGAAGGCTTGCGCATCCAGATCATGGACAGCCAGAGCAGGCCCATGTTCGACCGGGGCGCCGCCACCCTGAACGCACGGGCGCAGGCGCTGCTGCGCACCGTGGCACCCTTCCTGGCGACGCTGACGGAACCGGTCTCGATCGAGGGCTACAGCGACGCGGCACCCTTGTCCGCGGGGATGGTCTCGAACTGGACCTTGTCCTCCGGGCGTGCCAACGCCGCGCGCGACCTGCTGGTCGATGCCGGGCTGCCGGACAGGCGCGTGGCCGGGGTGACGGGCTTCGCCGACCGGCACCTGCTTCTGCCGGCCGATCCGCTCGCCAGCGCCAACCGCCGGGTCGTGCTGACGCTGCGCCGTCAGCACGTTTCTTCATCCGTCACTGCAGGAGGCTGAACCATGTTCACGATCGGTGGCTTGGTATTCCTGCTGCTCTGCGTGTTCGGCAGCTTCCTCGCGTCGGGCGGCGCGATCGGGCCGCTGGTGGCCTCCATGCCGTTCGAGCTGCTGAGCATCCTGGGAGCCGCGATCGGCACCTTCCTGATGGCCAACTCGATGCACGACATCAAGCACACGATCGGCGGCTTCAAGAAGGTTCTGAAGGGGCCGGCGTTCAAGAAAGCCGACTACGTGGAGATGCTGAGCCTGCTGTACTTCTTCGTGAAGCTCGCGAGCAGCAAGGGGGCCACGGCGATCGAGCCGCACATCGAGAAGCCGGACGCCAGCAGCGCGTTCGCCGCCTTCCCGAAGGTTCTGGCGAACCATCATGCCGGGGCCATGATCTGCGACTACCTGCGCATGGTCGGCATGACCGTGGACGACCCGCACCAGCTCGACGACATCATGGCGCGCGAGCTCAAAAAGACCTTGGCCGAGGAGCTGCATCCCTGCCACGCGCTGCAAAGCATGTCCGACGCGCTGCCGGCTCTGGGAATCGTCGCCGCCGTGCTCGGCGTGATCAAGACCATGTCCAAGATCAGCGAGCCGCCGGCGGTGCTGGGCGAGATGATCGGCGGCGCGCTGGTGGGCACCTTCCTGGGCGTGCTGCTGGCCTACGGCGTGGTGGCGCCGATCGCGGCGCGGCTGAGTGCGGTGGTCATGGAGGAATCCAAGTACTACGAGCTGATCCGTGCGGTGCTGGTGGCGCACCTGCACGGCAACCCGCCGCAGATCAGCATCGAGAGCGGGCGGAAGATGGTGCCCAACGAGCACATGCCGAGCTTCCAGGAGCTGGAAACCGCGGTGCAGAGCATGCAGATCGCCTGACCGGGCGGATGCTTCGGCACGGTTCCTAGGCCACCGCCACGCGGGCGAGGCGTGCCACGTTTCGGCTGAACCCCGCGTCGTCCCGCGGCGCGTCCGCGTCGAACCACCCGGCTTCCAGCGCGTCGTCCGCGGCGCGAAGCACCCCTGAGCGGGGCGTGCACAGCACGGCGAGCAGGATGAAGTGGTAGCGCAGCGTTCCGTCCGGCGCGTGATCGAGCAGGTCGAGCGCGTCCAGCAGGCGGATGGGCGTGCCGTTGAGCCCGGTTTCCTCGGCGAGCTCGCGTTCGGCTGCCGCGAACACGGTCTCGCCGCGCTCGATCCGGCCGCCCGGGAAGCCCCACAGCCCCTGGTCCGGCGGGTTCGCGCGTCGCACCAGCAGCACCTGCCGGTTCCGCACCAGCACCGCGAGGGCCGCCGGGATCGGTGCCGGTGTCACCTCGGCTTGAGGCTTGCCACCAGCACGGCCGCGGCCGCCTCGCACAGCGTCTTGTCGCCGTCGGAGAAGCGGCCCGGAACCGGGCTGTCGATGTCGAGCACGCCGAGCAGGACGCCATCCTGGATCAGCGGCACCACGATCTCGCTGCGTGACGCCGCGTCGCAGGCGATGTGGCCGGGAAACAGATGGACGTCCGGCACCACGACCGTTTCGCGCCGGGCGGCAGCGGTGCCGCAGACGCCGCGGCCGAGCGGGATGCGCACGCAGGCGACCTGCCCCTGGAACGGGCCCAGCACCAGTTCGGCGTCCTGCAGGAAGTAGAAGCCGGCCCAGTTCACCCGGTCCAGCGTGTGGAACAGGAGCGCTGCGGTGTTGGCGGCGTTGGCGATCAGGTCATGCTCGCCGGCCAGCAGCGAGCCCAGGGTCTCGAGGAGGTCGTCGGCAGGGTATGCCGTGGCGGGGTGCATCTCGTGTCCACCTGTCAGGAATGCGGCAGGCCAGGAAGGCCCTGAAGGTCGGGAAGGCACCGGGGTTGGGGAAGCACCGGAGTCGGGGAGGCGCCGGAATCGGGGAGGCGCTGGCGCGTTCGGCATCAAGAACGGCCGCGACCTGATGCAGGCGATCTAGTTTATGCTGGCGCTCTTCAGGTTCAGGTAGTCGTCGGCAAGCTGGCCGGTCTGGGTCTGACAGTCCTTGATCGGGTTGCCGCTGTTGATGTGGCAGGCCTGTGCGGCGGCGTTCCACTCAACCGAGCACACGTCCAGCAGCCGTCGCTTCGAGATGCCGTGGTCGCTCGCCTTGTCGCGACCCGCTTGGAATTTCCGGTCGAAGCAGGAGTCGAGGTTTCCGGTAGCCACCTGGGACGCGTTGAGGGTGGCCAGGGTGTCGCCGCGGGCGGCGACCGGTCCGCTCGCGCCGAGCAGGACCGCAAGCAGGATCAGCTGTCGCATGTCCCATCCTTCATGACAGGAGAACGATATCCGATCAGCCGGAGCATGACGAGGCTGCGTCGGGCATGCAGGCGGTGCAGCGGCGGAGGATGTTCCTGGAATGGCGCACCCGGAAAGACTCGAACTTCCAACCCCCAGATTCGTAGTCTGGTGCTCTATCCAA
>CAXSHC010000165.1:4226-6907 GCA_964236745.1 uncultured Acetobacteraceae bacterium | reverse complement strand
TCGCCGTCAACGTGGCCGTGGCCCGGCTGCACGAGCTGGGTGGCGCGGTGGCGGAGGCGGCAGGACACGAGGCGGCGCCGGACCTTGACTGGGCGCGCCGGGAGGCTGCGTTGTCGCTGTGCCTGCTGACGGCGCCGATGATGCCGCATCTGGCCGAGGAGATGCTGGCACTGCTGGAGCCCGAAGGGGCGATGGCGGCATCCAGGCCGTGGCCGGAAGCGGATCCGGCGCTGTTGGCGGCGCGAAGCGTCACCATCGCGGTGCAGGTGATGGGCAAGTTGCGCGGCACCATCGAGGCGCTGCCGGACCAGCCAGCGGACACGGTGATCGCCGCGGCGGAAGCCGAGCCCAACGTTGCCCGCCTGCTGGAAGGCAGGCGCGTGGTCAAGCGCGTCCACGTGCCGAACCGCATCGTCAACTTCGTGGTGGCGGGATGAGAACTGTCCGCTTCGCCGCCCGGCTGGCGCCGGGAATGCTGCTCGCAGCACTCGGGGGATGCGGCTTCCATCCGCTTTACGGCGCCCGCGACCAGTCGGCGATCGGCCAGCTGCCGGACATTTTCGTGCAACCGATCGGGGACCGCAGCGGCCAGGAGCTGCGCCTGGCGCTGCAGCAGCGGCTGGCCGGCACCAGCGACGCAGCGCCGGAAGGGTATACCCTGGCCGTGTCCTATTCCATCGCCGGCGAGGCGGTCGGCATCAACGGCGACAACAGCTCGTCCCGCACCAGGCTGGTGGGGCGGGCGCACTGGGTGCTGGCGGCAGTGTCGCCGTCGGCGGCTCCGGTGACCAGCGGCGACGCCCGGGTAGTGGACGGGTTCAACGTCATCAACGAGCAGTACTTCGCCAGCACCCTCGCCAACGAAACGACGCAGCAGCGGCTGGCGAACAACCTCGCCGACATCGTCACCGAGCAGCTCGCGACCTGGTTCACCAACCACAAGCAGCCGTCCATCGCGCCGGCGCATCCGGTGGCGGCGCCGACGCTGACGCCGAGCAACGTTCCGGGCGATTCCGACCAGTCGCCGCTCACGGCACCCGGCGAGGACGGCCTGCCGGGCGGCGCGATCGGGCGTGGCCCGCTCAACCCCTAGTCTCGGATGAAGGTCGATGCGCGCCAGGTGGCCCGGGTGTTGTCGGCGCCGGGAGCACTTCGGGCGATCCTGCTGCACGGCGAGGATGCCGGGCTGATACGCGAGCGCGCGACCGAAGCGGTGCGGGCGGCGGCGGGCACGGTCGACGACCCGTTCCGGCTCGCCACCCTGGGACGCGATGCGCATGACCGGCTGGAAGAGGAGGTGGGCGCGCTGTCGCTGACGGGCGGCCGGCGGGTGGTGTGGGTCCGGGAAGCCGGCGACGCGCTGGCGGCACCGTTGAAGCGGGCGCTGGGCGGGCCCGGCGACACGCTGGTGGTGCTGGAAGGACCGGGCCTGGCGGGACGCTCGAAGCTGCGTGCGCAGGTGGAGGCGATGCCGGACGGGGCCGCCATCGCCTGCTATCCGGAGGCAGGCCGCGCGCTGGAAGCGCAGGTGGAGCGGATGCTGGCAGCGCAAGGGGTGCGGATCGACCCGGACGCGTTGGTCTGGCTGTGCGCGCGGCTCGGCGCGGACCGCGGGGCGACGCGCGGCGAGGTGGAGAAGCTCGTGCTGTATGCGGGCGAGGCGGGGCGCATCGCGCTGGACGACGCGATGGCCTGCACGGGCGATGCCGCCAGCGCCTCGCTGGACGACGCCGCATTCGCCGCGACCGCCGGGGACCGTGCCGGCGCCGACCTCGCCATCGAGCGCAGCCTTGGCGAGGGGGTCAGCCCGGTGGCGGTGGCGCGCGCCCTGCTCGGGCACCTGCACCGGCTGCGACAGGCGAGGCTGTTAATGGAGGGAGGCGGGCAGAGTGCGGCGTCGGCGATGCGCGCGATGCGGCCGCCTGTGTTCTTCAAACGGACGGACGCGTTCGGGCGGGCCTTGTCGCTGTGGGACTCGGCGGCGCTGCTGCGCGCGGCGGAGCAGACGCAGGCGCTGGAGCTCGCCTGCAAGCAGACCGGCGCCCCGGACCTGCTGCTGTGCCGGCGGCATGTGGCCGTGCTTGCCGGGCAGGCGCGCCCGCGCCGCTAAGGTTGCCGCGGAGGCCGGAGTTGCCGTATAGGCTCGAACCGGTTGTCCGCGTAGCTCAGCAGGATAGAGCACAGGATTCCTTGTCACCAACTGGGCGTCACGAGGGGAAACCGCGTGATGGATCCGCTCAAAGTCGGGGAAAGCTTTGGCGCGCTCGCGTCGTGCCGATCCCGAGCCAAGCCCGGGCCCGCGAGGGTTCGGGAAGGTGTAGAGACTGGACGGGCGGCACCTAAGGGTTCCGGCCTAGGGTGAAGGGACAGTCCAGACCACGAACGCTGGCCTTTGGGCGGCGGCGGTGAAAGCCGAAGTGGGATGAATCCTGGGGTCGTGGGTTCGAATCCCGCCGCGGACACCAATCGGATGACCGCAAGCACGAAGCTGTCTTCGTGATCCTGGCCGAGGTCGACGCCGGGCTGGCCAGGGTCAGGCTGTTCCCCTGACTGACTGGACCGCAGCTTGGATGACGTGGGCCATCAAGCGGCGGTTGGAGATGAGCCGCGCCCGATCAACTGGCATGAAAGCCTGGCGGGAGCATGACGGTGCGACTGAACGAGACCAGCGCCGCTCCAGG
>CAXSHC010000165.1:0-4216 GCA_964236745.1 uncultured Acetobacteraceae bacterium | reverse complement strand
CGGGTTCTCGGCGGTCGCGGCGGGTGCTGCGCAGGCG
Source organism: uncultured Acetobacteraceae bacterium (assembly GCA_964236745.1). Taxonomy (GTDB): domain Bacteria; phylum Pseudomonadota; class Alphaproteobacteria; order Acetobacterales; family Acetobacteraceae; genus Lichenicola. The sequence continues at coordinate 4,179 of CAXSHC010000165.1, read as the reverse complement.
GCGGCGACGGATGCCGTCGGCGCGATCGAGCGGCGGTGGGGCGGTCGGCTGGGCGTGTTCGTGCTCGACACTGGTGGTGGGCGGACGCTAGCGCACCGCGCGGACGAGCGGTTCGCGATGCAGAGCACGTTCAAGGGGACGCTCGCGGCGCTGGTGCTGTCGCGGGTGGATACCAGGGTCGACGGGCTAGACCGGGCGGTGCCTTACGGAGCAAAGGACCTGCTGCCAGTGTCGCCGGTAACGACCGCGGCGGTGGCGCAGGGCCGCATGACGGTGAGCGAACTGTGTCGGGCGATCCTGGAGCGGAGCGACAACGCGGCGGCCAACCTGCTTCTGGCACGGGTCGGCGGACCGGCGGCGCTGACCGCGTATGCGCGACGGCTCGGCGACAACGTGACGCGGTTCGACAGCTACGAGCCCGTCTGCAGTTCCCGCACCACCGACAGCACGACGCCGCGCGCCTTCGCCGCCCTGACCCGGACGATCGTGCTGGGCGACGCGCTGAGGCCGGAAACGCGGACGCTGCTGGTGCGCTGGATGACGGCGACCGTGCCGGGGCGGAACCGGCTTCGTGCGGCGCTTCCGTCCTGTTGGGCCGCGTGCGACCGCACGGGCACGGCGGACGGCGTGTGCAACGACTACGCGGTGGCGTGGCCACCGGGACGGGCGCCGCTGGTGATGGCGGCGTATTACGACGCGCCCGGGATGGAAATGGAAGCGCAGGAAGCGGTGCTGCGCGAGGTGGGCGCCACGGTGGTGGCCTGGGCGGGCTGAGGCGACGCCCGCCGGCTCAGGCCATGCGCGTGCCGGACGCGATGCGCAGGCGGCTGGCGCGGTGGTGGGCGTGGCAGATGGCGACCGCCAGCGCGTCGGCGGCGTCGGCGCGCTTGATGGTGGCGCCGGGCAGCAGGCGGCGGACCATCATCTCGACTTGGTCCTTGGTGGCAGCACCGGTGCCGACCACGGCGCGCTTGACCTCCATCGCGCCGTATTCCGCGACCGCGATGCCGGCCAGGGCGGGAGCCAGAAGCGCCACGCCGCGGGCATAGCCGAGCTTCAGCGTGGAGGAGCCGCTGCGGTTGACATAGGTTTCCTCCACCGCCGCCTCGGACGGGGCCCAGGCGTCGAATAAGGCGTTCAGGCCAGCGTGCAAGGTCTTGAGACGGTCGGGTACGCTGTCGGTGCCGTCGGTGGCGATCACGCCGTCGGCCAGATGGCGCAAACGGTTGCCGTCCACCTCGATCAGGCCCCAGCCCATGAACCGCAGGCCGGGATCGATGCCGAGCAGGCGGGTGGCGCTCACGCGGCCCTCATGCTCATGCGCCCAGGCGTTCGGCCACCGCGTCGGGCAGGTCGAAGTTGGCGTACACCGCCTGCACGTCGTCGTTGTCGTCCAGCGCGTCGATCAGCTTGAGCAGAACGGCGCCGCGCTCCTCGTCCAGCGTCACCAGCGTGCCGGGGCGCCAATCGATCTTGGCGATCTCCGGGGCGCCGAAGCGGGCTTCCAGCGCGTCGCGCACGGCGAACAGGCTATCGGCGGCGCAGGTGACCTCGTGGCCGTCCGGGGTGGTCTCGACGTTGTCGGCGCCGGCCTCGATGGCGGCTTCCAGCATGTTGTCCTCGGTGGCGGCGGAAGCGGGATAGGCGACCAGGCCGAGCCTGGTGAACATGAACGACACCGAGTTGGTCTCGCCCAGGCTGCCGCCATGCTTGGAAAAGGCGGCGCGCACGTCGGAGGCGGTGCGGTTGCGGTTGTCGGTGAGGGCTTCCACGATCACCGCGACGCCGGCCGGGCCGTAGCCCTCGTAGCGCACCTCGACATAGTCCTCGCCGCCCGCGGCGCCGGTCGCCTTCTTGATGGCGCGCTCCACCGTGTCCTTGGGCATGTTGACCTTCTGCGCCGCCGACAGGGCGGCGCGCAGGCGCGGGTTGGAGGCGGGGTCGGGCAGGCCGGAACGCGCGGCCACGGTGATCTCGCGGATCGCCTTGGCGAACTGGCGCGCCCGGCGGGCGTCCTGCGCGCCCTTGCGGTGCATGATGTTCTTGAACTGGGAATGGCCGGCCATGGTCGGGTGTTCCGGGCTGGCGGCGTCAGGCGACGCGGCCGTGGCAGTGCTTGTACTTGGCGCCCGACCCGCACGGGCAGGAAGCATTGCGCGGGGTGTCGACCCAGCTGGCCGGGTCGGCGGTCGGGGTCGGGTGGAAGGGCGCCAGGTGCACCGCTTCCGGCGGCGGCTCCACCGTCGCCTGCAGGTCGGCGCCGAACACGGCAGGGCCGCCTTCCATCGCCAGCTCGCGCGCCGCGTCCTGCGGGTGTATCGGCATGGGCGGCGGCGGGCCGGGGAACGGGTCGTCCGGAGGCGGGCCGAGCTCGACGCGGGACAGCATCGCCGTCACCCGCTCGCGCAGCTCGTCGAGCATGACGTTGAACAAGGTGAAGGCCTCGTTCTTGTACTCGTTGAGCGGGTCCTTCTGCCCGTAGGCGCGCAAAGATATGCCCTGGCGCAGCTGGTCGAGCAGCAGCAGGTGCTCCTTCCACACCGTGTCCAGGGTGCCGAGCAGGAGCTGCTTCTCGATGTAGCGCATCACCGGCGGACCGAAATTCGCGGCGCGCGCGGCGGCGGCCTCGCGGGCGGCGGCGAGCGAGCGCTCCAGCACCTCGGATTGGCCGATGCCGTCCTCGGCTGCCCAGGCTTCCACCGGCAGGTCGAGCGCCAGCAGGCGGTTGAGCTCGGCCGCGAGCTCGGCGCTGCGCCACTGCTCGGCGAACGCCTTCTCGGGCACGTGGGCGCGCACCAGCTGCTCCACCAGCTCGGCGCGCATGGTGGCGACGATCTCGGATACGTCCTCGGCCGACATGAACTCGCGGCGCTGGGCGTAGACTTCCTTGCGCTGGCTGTTGTTCACGTCGTCGTACTTGAGCAGGTTCTTGCGCGTGTCGAAGTTGCGCGCCTCGACCTTCTTCTGCGCCTTTTCCAGCGCGCGGTTGATCCAGGGGTGGATGATCGCCTCGCCCGGCTTCAGGCCCATCTTCTGCAGCATCCCCGACATGCGGTCGGAGCCGAAGATGCGCATCAGGTCGTCCTGCAGCGACAAGAAGAAGCGCGACGCGCCCGGGTCGCCCTGGCGGCCGGAGCGGCCGCGCAGCTGGTTGTCGATGCGGCGGCTTTCGTGGCGCTCGGTGCCGATCACGAACAAGCCGCTCGCCTCCTTGACGATGACGTGGAACGCGGCGACCTGCTCGCGCAGCGCCGCTTCGCGCGTGGTGCGCTCTGGCTCGGGCAGGTCGGCGAGTTCCTGGCGCACGCGCATCTCGACGTTGCCGCCGAGCTTTATGTCGGTGCCGCGCCCGGCCATGTTGGTGGCGATGGTGATGGCGCCGGGAGCGCCGGCCTGGGCGATGATGGTCGCCTCCATCTCGTGGAAGCGGGCGTTCAGCACGTTGTGCGGCACCCCGTCCGCCTTGAGCAGGCCGGACAGGTGCTCGCTCTTCTCGATGGACGTGGTGCCGACCAGGATCGGCTGCTTGGTCTCGTGGATCTCCTTGATCAGGCCGGTGACGGCGAGGAACTTGTCCTGTTCGGACAGATACACCTCGTCGTCGCCGTCCTGGCGTATCACCGGAACGTTGGTGGGGATCTCCACCACGTCGAGCTTGTAGATCTCGGCGAACTCGTCGGCCTCGGTCATGGCCGTGCCGGTCATGCCGGACAGCTTGGGATACAAACGGAAGTAGTTCTGGAAGGTGATGGAGGCCAGCGTCTGGTTTTCCTGCTGGATCTCCTGGTGCTCCTTGGCTTCAAGCGCCTGGTGCAGGCCGTCGCCGTAGCGGCGTCCTTCCATCATGCGGCCGGTGAACTCGTCGATGATCACCACCTTGCCGGCGCGCACGATGTAGTCGACGTCGCGCGAGAACAGCGTGTGGGCGCGGAGCGACTGCTGCACGTGATGCACCACCGAAACGTTGTGCACGTCGTACAGCCCGCCCTCGCTGATGATGCCGGCCTGGCGCAGCATCTCCTCGACGGTCTCGGTGCCGTGCTCGGTCAGGATGACGGTGCGGAACTTCTCGTCCTTGTCGTAGGTGGTGGCGTCCTTCGCGAGCTCTGCCACGACCACGTCGACCCGCCTGTACAGGTCCGAGCTGTCCTCGGCCGGGCCTGAGATGATCAGCGGCGT
>CAXSHC010000164.1:6395-6912 GCA_964236745.1 uncultured Acetobacteraceae bacterium | reverse complement strand
GAAATGTTGTCGTTCACGTAGCGCGCGGCGCGCGTGTCGATCTCGGTCGCCTCGTGCAGCGCCGAGCTGATGCCCCAGATCATGCCGCCCATCAGCTGGCTGTGCGCGGTGCGCGGGTTGATGATCCGCCCGGCCGCGAACGCGCCCACCGCCCGCGACACACGCACCTCGCCGGTACGCGCATGCACGCGCACCTCCACGAACTGCGCACCGAAGGCATAGGCGGTCAGGTCCTCGCGCTGGTTGCCGCGCGAGATTGCCATCTGCCCGGCATACAGCTTGCCAACGGAGTCCGGCGGCAGGCCCTTGGGGACGTTCTCGGCATAGGCTTCCAGCGCGCCGCCGGTCACCCGCGCCAGGGCATCATGCAGCGGCTCCGTGACGCCGTCCGCTCCCCGCAGCTTGCCCTGCGCCAGGGCCAGCGTCGACGGGTCGCGGCCCGCGAACGGACCGGCGTTGCTGGTGGTCGCGGCGACGGCGATGCGCGCCCGCACGTCTTCGCAGGCATGGGCGACGG
>CAXSHC010000164.1:0-6385 GCA_964236745.1 uncultured Acetobacteraceae bacterium | reverse complement strand
GGACACGGCGGCCGGCGGCAGGTCGCTGTCGCCAAGCTGCACCGTGACCGCTTCCAGACGCAGGCCCAGCTTTTCCGCCGCGGTCTGGGCGATAATGGTGTGCGACCCGTTGCCGATGTCGTGCGCGGCGATTTGCACCGTGGCCTGTTCGTCCGGCCCGAGCAGCACGCGCGCGGCACCCGCCCCAATGTTGGCCGGGTAGGCGCTGGCGGCGCAGCCCCAGCCGACTAGCCAGTCGCCGTCGCGCATCGAGCGCGGCTGCGGCGCGCGGTCCGCCCAGCCGAACCGCACTGCCGCCTGGTCGAAGCACTGCATCAGCGACCGGCTGGAGAACGGTTGTCCGGTGGCCGGATCGGTCGGGGTGTCATTGATCCGGCGCAGCTCGACCGGATCCATCCCCAGCGCTTCCGCCAGCTCGTCCATCGCCACCTCGAGCGGGAACATGTACGGCACGTCCGGCGGCGCACGCATGAAGCCCGGCGTGTTGCGGTCGGTGTGAACGACGTTCACCTTTGTCAGGATGTTCGGGCAGTTATACATCCGCGCCGTGGTCTCGGTGCCGGACACGTTGTAGTCCGACGGCCGGGAGGTCACCTCCCAGCCCTCGTGACGCAGCGCCACGAGGCGGCCGTCGCGCGAAGCGCCCAGCCGGATGTGGTGGCGGGTTTCCGCGCGATAGGTGGCGATGGTGTAGCCCTGGCCGCGCGTGGCCACGAGCTTCACCGGCCGGTTCAGCCGCCGTGCCGCGACCGCGATCCAGGCGGTGCGGGCGGACGGGATGCCCTTGGAGCCGAACGCTCCGCCGACATGGCGCGCCACCACCCGGATCCGCTTCGGGTCCATGTGCAGCTGCTTGGCCAGCGAGCCGCGCAGGCCGTGTACGAACTGGCTTGGCTCGTATACGGTCAGGCTGCCGTCGTGCCAGGAGCAGGTGGTGGTGAACAGCTCGATGGGGTTGTGGTGCTGGGTCGGCGTGCCGAACCGCCCGTCGATCCGGATTTCGGCGCTGGCCAGGGCCGCGTCCGCGTCGCCCACGGCGAAGTCCTTGTGCTCGCCCGGCTCGCGCGCTTCCTCCGTGGCGCCCGGGCTGTCGAAGGTGGCCGACGGCGCCTCGGCGTCGTACTCGACGCCGACTGCAAAGGCGGCCTCCCGCGCCGCCTCATAGGTTTCCGCCACCACCACGCCGATGATCTGCCCGTCATGCCAGACCTGGCTGGTTTGCAAGGTCGTGGTTTCCTTGCCTGCTCCGTGCGGCGCCGGCGGATCGGCCTCGTGGCCCACGTTCTCGAAGGTCAGGATGTCGAGCAAGCCGGGCACGACCTGCGCTGCCCTGAGGTCGAACGACCGGATGCGGCCGCGGGCGATCGTGCTGAGCACCAGGAACGCGAAGGCCGGGTTGGCCGCCGGCTCGTCGGACGCATACAGCGCCTGGCCGGTGACCTTGGCGCGGCCCTCGATGCGCGGCACCGGGGCGCCGATAAAAGTCCAGGCGGCGTCGTCGGGCATGGCTCACTCCTCCAGTTCGGCGGCGGCGAGCAGGGCGCGCACCAGGGTGCGGCGGCCGAGCTCAGGCTTGAAGCCGGTTTCCTTGTGTACCACGGCGTCGCGGAACGCTTCGGTCGCCGCCGCTTCCGCCGCCGCCTCGTCGAAGCGTCGTCCGGCCAGCGCCGCTTCCGCGGCGTGGGAGCGCCATGGCCTGGCTGCCACCCCGCCCAGCCCGATACGCGCCTCGGTCACGATGCCGTCCCGGAGCTCCAGCGCCACTGCGGCTGAGGCCAGCGCGAAGGCGTAGGACTCGCGGTCGCGCACCTTCAGGTAGAGCGAGCGGCGCATCCAGGGTGCTGCCGGCACGTGGAAGGCGGTGATCAGCTCGCCGGGGCGCAAGGTGGTCTCGACCTGGGGCGTGTCACCCGGCAGGCGGTGCAGCTCCTCCAACGGCAGGCTTCGCGTGCCTTCCGCGCCCTGGAGGTCCACCGTGGCGCCAAGTGCCACCAGCGCGGTGGCGAAGTCGCCGGGGTAGTGGGCGATGCAGTGTTTGCTCACGCCGAGCACGGCCAGATGACGGTTCACACCCCCGATCGCGGCACAGCCGCTGCCGGGCGTGCGCTTGTTGCAGGCGTCCCAGCTCCGGTCTCGGAAATAGGAGCAGCGGGTGCGTTGCAGCACCGTGCCCGCCAGGCTCGCCATGTTGCGCAGCTGCGGGCTGGCCGCCAGGTGCAGCGACTGCGCCAGCACCGGGTAGTGCCGCGCCACCTCCGGATGGTCGGCGACCTCCGCCATGCGCGCCAGCGCCCCCAGGTGCAGGCCGGACCCGTCCAGCACCACCTTCCCGAGCTCGGGGCGCAACCTGCCGATATCGACCATGGCCTCTGGCTGCATGACGCCAAGCTTCATCAGGTCCAGCAGCACGGTGCCGCCGGCGAAATATTGCGCGCCCAGACCGGCGCCGGCCCGCAGCGCATCCGGGATCGCGCGCGGCTGCTCGTAGCGGAAGGGCTGCATCTCAGGCGTGCTCCATAGCCAGCTTGGCCTGCGCCACCGCCGCCACGATCTTTGGATAGGCGGCGCAGCGGCACAGGTTGCCGCTCATGAACTCGCGTATCTCGTCCTCCGTGCGCGCGTGTCCTTCGGTGACGCAGGCGATCGCCGACATGATCTGGCCCGGAGTGCAGTAGCCGCACTGGTAGGCGTCGTGGTCCAGGAACGCCTGCTGCATCGGGTGCAGCGGCGCGTCGTTCTCGGCCAACCCCTCGATGGTGGTGACGGCGGCACCCTGCGCCGCCGCAGCCAGGGTGAAGCAGCCGAGCACGCGCTGGCCGTCCAGCAGCACGGTGCAGGCACCGCACTGGCCCTGGTCGCAGCCCTTCTTGGTTCCAGTCAGCCCGAGGCGCTCGCGCAGCACGTCAAGCAGGGTGGTCCGCACGTCCACGCCAAGGCGGTGCTCGCGGCCGTTGACGGTGAGAACGATGTCCATGCAGCCTCCCATGCGATGCCGGCGGCACCGATGCCGCCGCACTCTCCGGCACAACACGGGACCATCCGCTTCTGTTCGATCAAAAGGCGAGGATCGCCGATCGACCGACATCCTGCCGCGCGATCGTCACCCTTTGTCACCGCTCCAGTGGTCGTCCGGGCTTCAGCTTGCGTTCCGACCTCGTCACCGCCCAGAAAACCTCGTCCATGCGACGCGTGGCGCATGGGGAGAACAGGAGGACCACGCCGGACCCCGACCGCAGACTGTTCTTTTTCCACAATCCGAAGGCCGGCGGCTCGTCGGTGAACCGGGTGCTGGGATCGATGTTCCCGCCGGCCGAGCATGCCCGTTGATCGAGAACACCGAGCGCGACCACCAGCGCCGCGCCGGGAACTAACGCGAGTTCTGTGGCTACCGCTACTATGCCGGCCACTACAGCCACGACATCTTCCGGGCGGTCACGGACCGGCACGATTCGGTCGGCAACTTCCGCGAACCCGGCGTGCGCCTGCTGTCGCTCTACAACCTCTACCGCATGGAGCCGCCGCTCCCCGACGACGCCGAAAAGACGCGACGACCTTAACCCGTGGCGTTCGCCAAGCAGGTCGACCTCCGCCGCTTCGTGTCCACGAACGACCCCAGGATCGAGATACACACCCGAAACCACCAGGTCCGGCAGCTGACCGGTTCGGCGTGGGAGCCAGGCAGCCCGGGCAGCCTTGCACGGGCGATGGCGATGCTGGACCGCATGCCCTGGTTCTTCGTGTGCGAGCCTCCGAAGCGCTCGCAGCGGCGGGGCGAGCGGGTGTTCGGAAACGATCTCCTGCCGATCCCGCACGAGAACGTCACGCGTGCCGGTGCCGCCAGCGGGGACGGAAGCTCCCCGTTGCCGCCGACGGCATCGCTTTCGCGACCCGGCGGGTGATACGCGACAAGAGTGCGCTTGACGCAGCACTGCATACCCGCGCGGTCCGGCGCCTGCTTCAACGAGCGCCCGGTCCCGTGCGCCGCTGGCCCTGGTCGCGATTCTGGCCGCAACGCGAGCCGGCGGACAGCTGACGGAACCGGTTCCGGGACCGGCTGTTACACGATCTGGGCGCATAAACGGCGGGTCGCCGCATCATCTCCACAGGAGCAGGCCATGGAAGAACGCACGCAGCGGTTCATCGACGCCCTCGGGCAGCTGGAAGCGTCCAGGGATGCCGGTCCGATCGCAGCCCTATTCGCCGAAAACGCGGACGTGTCCAACCCGATGGTCAAGCACGAGTCCGAAGGCCAGCACGGCGCCCAAGAGTTCTGGACCCGCTACCGCGCCAGCTTCGAAACGATCTCCTCGACCTTCAAGAACATTGTCGACGGCCAGGGTGTGGCCCTGCTCGAATGGACCAGCGAGGGCAGCATGAAGGGTGAGCCGATCCGCTACGGCGGCGTCAGCGTGCTGGAATTCGGCGAAGGCGGCATCACTGCGTTCCGCACCTATTTCGATCCCACGCCGCTGACCACGACCTTGTAGCCAGGGCATCCGGCACCAGCCGCCTTTTCCTGCAGCCGTTTTAACCGACCGCAGGATGGCTGCCCGCGGACCGCAGAATCGGCCCGCCCGACCGGCAAAAGCCGGCCGCAAAGCACAAACATGCAAAGCTCGCCTGGGCCGTGGGAGCTGATGTTGATCGAGGAGTGGGCGGCGGCTCACGATACGTCCAAGCGTAAGCTCGCCTCCGCCGTTCGCGCGGAGCTTCTCGCCGTCTACAGCAACTGGTCATTCGCCGCCGGGTGCCAGCCCTGCGGCCGCGGCTCCTGGGTCGAGATCCGGGTGTTGCTGGCCGAGATGCCCGGCCACACCGTCGGCCGGTACGTCGACCGGATCCGGTGTCAGTACTGCGGAACCCTGCCGACGGCGGCATGGCTTGGATCTGCGCGAGGGCGAACGGTCGTGCTGCTGGGACGGGGAAGCTATCAACCGGACGGCAACGGTCCCTGCCCGACCATCTCAGGATGCGATACCTCCGCCTGTTCCGCCGTGATCCACCCGACGAGGAGTGGCTGCCCCTGCACTATGAGCAGGCGCTGCTCGTGCCGGAGCCGCTGCGGCTGGACCATGTCCAGGCGTGGACGCCAAGCGGGCGCTTGATGGCGCTGGAGCCTGTGGCGCAAACGCCTTGGACGAGAGTTCAATCGGACCATAGGAAGGTGAGCGAGGCCCGGCGGGCGATGAAATGGGATGAGGGCTGGTAGGCCGGCAGGATGTCATTCGCTATTAACGCATACACGAATAAACCTTGTGCAGCGGATTAAGCGCATATACAAGAAATCTGTGGACGTCAGCTTCAACCCCGCCAAGCGAGCCGATACCCTCCGGGATCGCGGTCTCGATTTCGCGGATGCGGGCACGGTGTTCGAGGGCCGGACGGTGACCGTCCAGGACGACCGGCTCGACTACGGCGAGGATCGCTTTATCACCGCCGGTCACCTCGACGGCCGATGCGTGCTGCTTGTCTGGACACCGCGCGGCGACAGCCGCCGCATTATTTCCATGAGGCATGCCCATGCTCGCGAAGAAGCCGCTTGGTTCTCCTGACACCGTGGATCCGGACGATGCTCCCGAGCTGACGGCGGAGATGCTCGATCGGGCCGAGGTGTTCAACGGCGATACCTTTATCCGCCGCGGTCGCGGCCGGCCTAGATCGGACGCGCCGAAGGAGACGATCGCCATTCGCCTTGACCAGGACGTGCTGGTGCGCCTGCGTGCGTCTGGCCCGGGCTGGCAGTCGCGCGTCAACCAGATGCTGCGGCGAGATCTCGCGCTGGATCCGGTAGGAGAGGATTAAGAGCGGCAGAAATTCACCCTCGCTCCTCACCTAAATCACATCAGAAAGTGTAACTCATGTCTCTGACGATCATTTTTCAAGGAAAAAGGATTGAGCTTCCGCTTCCGGATTCCTTGCCGGCGTCTTACCCGGCGCTCGGACAGCTACCACTGCGGAACCCGCCACCACAGGTGATAGCTACCGAATATTTCCCCGATGCTGACTTTCTTCCCGGTCGCGAGGAATATGCGTTCTATGGTCAGGGCCCGGCATACGATCCCACCAAGCCAATTCAAGTTGAACTTGTCGTAGACCTTCTTCCGGACGGAAAGCCGATTTATTCAGATTCTGTTGAGAAGGGACTATTTGCTGCGTTGTTTCCAGCCTTCAGCATCGGGACGGTAAATGCCCCAAATGCTGGACAAATCCTGGCTTACGGTTTGGAGATCTTGACGCAGATGGGCCTTGTCCTGGCCGGGACCGCTCATGGCTATCAGGGTTCCGTAGAACGGTGGCCTGTCGAGACGAAGCCCTTAGCTCGACTTTGGCCCATCAGGCGGCGTGGCAGAGTGCGTCAGCCATGGCGCGCTGGAGGGCCGGCCGG
>CAXSHC010000163.1:4855-6946 GCA_964236745.1 uncultured Acetobacteraceae bacterium | reverse complement strand
TTCCCTTGACCGTCTTCACGGTGCCGTCCGGGCTGATCACCGTGCTGGTGCCATCGCCGTTCGGGATCACGATGTTTGAGCCGGCCCCAGTGCCGCCGCCGCCGGTGCTGCCGCCGCCAGTGCCGCCACCCCCGCCGCCACCGCCGCTCCCGTTGCCGCTGGGCGTTTGCGGGTGCTGAGCGCGGAACTTCACCGCCGGATCGGGCACGCTGTCCGACAGGCTGCCGCCGGAGAAGCCGCTTTCGTTGGTGGATGCGCCGCCATGAATCTGGTTCTGCTCGCCGAGGCTCATGCTGCCGCCGCGCGGCATCGTACCACCGCCGGTGCCGCCGAGCAGGTCGCCGGCATTCTGGCCACCGTTGCGCGACACGTCGCTGAGCGTCGGCAGGGGCTGCGGCGGCCCAGGCCACACGTTGCCGTTCTGCGGCAGGATGGCATCCTCCGCTGGCCTTTCGCCACGCGAACGCAGCAGGTTCTCGCTGACGCCGGTGGTGGCGTTGGGGTTCTGGCCCGGAATCCGGACCGTGTCTTGAAAGAAATGACCCAGACCCGAGCAGCCGCTCAGAAGCAACAACGTTCCAAGCAGAGCCGTGCGACGCATATCCAGTCCCTTTCACGGCTCACACTGCCGTTCCCGGCTGGAATGTGCCCTCAACCGGGGTTCTAGCTCAAGGGCACCCATGGGGCCGCCATGACGGCAGGCCTGTGACCGATGCGATCCAGGCACATATCGCTCCTGGATCGTTCAGGTCGAGCAGCGTTCCCTGCCAGCCGGGCACGGGCGCGTCCGCGGCCACGGCGGCGATGGCCGCGTCGTGGTGGAACAAGGGGCGCTTGCCCGCCTGGCCGGCGAGCGCTGCCCGCACCAGTTCGAGTCGCGGGCCGGCCGTGTCGCCAAATCCCTCCACCAGCACCAGGTCGACCGGCGCCATCCGGGACAGCAGCGACCGCAGCGGCGGCGCCTCGGGGGTTTCGCGAAGCAGGGCCCAGCGCCGATCGCCCACCAGCAGCACCTCCTCGGCGCCGGCCTCGCGGTGGCGCCGGCTGTCCTTGCCGGGCGGGTCCAGGTCGACCGAATGATGCGTATGCTTCACCGTGGACACGCTGAGCCCCTGCTCTCGAAGCAGCGGCAGCAGGCGCTCGATCAGCGTGGTCTTGCCGCTGCCGGACCGGCCGACGATCCCGACCGCGTGCACCGCCGACGCGCCTATTCGGGAGCCGCGACGTGACGCAGGCCGGTCACGAGGTAGTCCCAGCCCGTGACCAGGGTGAGCAGGGCCGCCAGCCACAGCATGACCGCACCGATCGCGCCCACCGGCAGCCAGGACAGCCCGAGCAGCCGGGCGGTGCTGTCGCCGGCCAGCAGCACGCCGAGGGCGCCCATCTGGCACCCCGTCTTCCACTTGGCGAGCCTGGTCACCGGCAGGCTGACCCGTCGCCCCGCCAGGTGCTCGCGCAGGCCGCTGACCAGGATCTCGCGCAGCAGGATCACGATGGCCGGATACAGCCCCCACAGCGGCAGCCGGCCGAATCCGGCCAGCACCATCAGCGAGGCGCCGACCAGCAGCTTGTCGGCGATCGGGTCCAGCATGCGGCCGAGCTCGGAGAACTGGTGTCGCTGCCGTGCCAGTCGCCCGTCCAGCCAGTCGGTGATGCCGGCGGCGATGAACAGCAAGCAGGCGCACAGGTCGCCCCATGGCCGCAGCAACGCCACCAGGGCGACCAGCACCGGAATCGCGGCGATTCGCGACAAGGTGAGCAGGTTCGGCAGGTCGGTCAGCATCGGTGCAACAATCGATCGGTCCCGAGGCAAGGACGAACCGTAGCGCAGCCGGGCCGGCTCCGATACCGCAGCGGCGGCGATCAGCCGTCCCGCCACCCGGCATGGAAGTGCCCGTAGATCGAGCGCGCGGTTTCCCGGCTGATCCCCGGCGCGTTCTCCAGATCCACCAGCCCGGCCTGCTTGACCCCGCGCGCCGAGCCGAAATGGTTCAACAGGGCGCGCTTGCGCAGCGGCCCGATGCCGGGGATCTCGTCCAGCTCGGAGCGCACGATCGCCTTGGAACGGCCGGCGCGGTGGGTGGTGATGGC
>CAXSHC010000163.1:2266-4845 GCA_964236745.1 uncultured Acetobacteraceae bacterium | reverse complement strand
CGGGTCGCGCGGCGGCAGCTGGAACGGGGCCGCGTCGCCGGTGTGGAACCATTCGCGGCCCGCATCGCGGTCGGGGCCCTTGGCGATCGCCACCAGCTTGACGTCGTTGACGCCGAGATCGTCCAGCACCTGGCGCACGGCGGAGAACTGGCCGAGGCCACCGTCGATCAGCAGCAGGTCGGGCCAGTCCGGACGCGACGGCGCTTCCCCGGTCTTTTCCTGCTCGGCCGCCTGCTCGCGCAGGGAGCGGCCGAAGCGGCGCTCCAGCACCTCGCGCATCATCGCGAAGTCGTCGCCGGGGGTGATCGGGCCGCGGATCGAGTACTTGCGATACGCCTGCTTGGTGAAGCCTTCCGGGCCCGCCACCACCATCACGCCGTAGGCGTTGGTGCCCATGATGTGGCTGTTGTCGTAGGTCTCGATCCGTTCCGGCGCCGACGGCAGCCCGAACAAGGTCGCCACCCCGTCCAGCAGCTTCGCCTGCCCCGCCCCCTCGGCCAGGCGGCGCTCCAGCGCTTCCCGGGCGTTGGTGGCAGCGTGCTCCACCACCGCGCGCTTCTCGCCACGCTGCGGCACCAGAAGCTCCACCTTGCGGCCGGCCTTCAGCGTCAGCGCCTCGGCGATCAGCTCCGGCTCGGCGACGGGAACGTTGCTCAGCAGCAGCGGCGGCGGCGGCTTGTCGTCGTAGAACTGCGCCACGAAGGCCGCCAGCACCTCGCCCGCCTCCTCGTCGCGGGCGTTGGCAGGGAAAAAGGCGCGGTTGCCGTTGTTGCGGCCGCCGCGGATGAAGAACACCTGCACGCAGGCCTGGCCCGCCGCCTGGTGGATGGCGACGATGTCGGCGTCGTCGATGGAGGCCGGGTTGATCACCCCGCTGCCCTGCACGTGGGTGAGGCCGCGTATGCGGTCGCGCAGGGCGGCGGCGCGCTCGAACTCCATCGACTCGGAGGCGCGCTCCATCTCCACCGCCAGCTCCTTCTGCACCGAGCCCGCCTTGCCGGACAGGAAGGCGCGCGCCTGCGCCACCAGGTGGTCGTAGGCCGGCTTGTCGATGCGGTCGACGCAGGGCGCCGAGCAGCGCTTGATCTGGTGCAGCAGGCAGGGCCGGGTGCGCGTGGTGAACACGCTGTCGGAGCACGAGCGAAGCAGGAACACCCGCTGCATCGCCGTCACGGTCTGGTTCACCGCCCAGGCCGACGCGAACGGCCCCCAATAGCTGGCGCCCTTGCCCGGCTTGCCGCGATGCTTGGTGATCTGCGGGAACGCGTGCCCGTCGGTCATCATCAGCCACGGATAGGTCTTGTCGTCGCGCAGCAGGATGTTGAAGCGGGGCTTCAGCCGCTTGATCAGGTTGGCCTCGAGCAGCAGCGCCTCGGCCTCGGTGTGGGTGGTGACGATCTCCATGGAGACCGTCTCGCTCACCATGCGCCGTAGCCGCTCTGGCAGCCGCCCGACCTGGGTGTAGGAGTATACCCGCTTCTTCAGCGCGCGCGCCTTGCCGACGTAGAGCGCCTCGCCCTTGCCGTCGAGCATCCGGTACACGCCGGGCGACAACGGCATGGTCAGCAGCGCCTGCTCGATCGCCCGCACGCCGGGCGGCGGCGTCCGGGTCAGGGCGGGCGTCGGGATGTTCTCGTCCATGCGGCTTCATCTAGTGCGGGAAGCCGATCCTGCGTAGCGGCAAAGCCTAGCGGACTGAAAATCCACCGCTTTGTTTGTGGCAGCCGCTTCTCCACCGAGCCTGTGGACAAGTTTGTGGATCAAGGGCCGACAAGGTGTCGTAAACCGCGGTTCGGCTGGGCCCAGATCGGATTGCTCGTTTTCTAGGCATACGGTGCAAGCTCTTGTTATTGCTGGTTCTGACCTTATCAGGGCTGTCACAGGGTCAACATATTGGGCCAGATCGTTGGAAACACGGCGAGTCAACGCCGCGGCGTGGACAAATCGCGCCGCTGCCACGCAGCCGTGCGTTTTCCGAGGTCGCGTTTTGTTCGAGTTGACAGCGTTCCGGTGGTTGCGCAGGCGCTGTTTGGTAAACGCCCAGGCTTGCCGAGTCGGCTTCCGCTACCCCGGATGGGTGCCGGTCGACGCTGGCGGAGAAAGGCAGTTGCTCCTGAGTGCGGGCGGCGAGGTTCAGACCAGCGCAAGCATCCGGCTTGGTCCTCAGACCATCGAACCTGCCGTGGCCGAACCCCTGCCGGCTCGGAACAGGGGCACCCTCGCGGCAGCCTCCTTGCTTCCGCCGTAGCCGGACATCACCGCGATCCTGTTGCGGTCGGTCGGACCGCACGTCGTGCCGTACTTCCGGCAGGCCGTGTCGTCGTCGTAGGCCACCCCGGCACGCCGCGTGCCATCGATTACCTCAGCGCCTGACACGCCGCGTAGATCGCGGATGAACATGAAGATCCCCGTCTAGTCGGTGGGGCTTCCGCTGCCTGGAAGCGCAAGCCGGCGTGCATCATCCGCAGTTGCGATGGGGCGGCCTTGCCGCCCGCTTCAGGGCACCCGTTCAGCGATAATACCCGCGTCCGCCGTGGTAGCCACCGTAGCCGTGGCAGTAACGCAGGCCGACCGGCCCG
>CAXSHC010000163.1:0-2256 GCA_964236745.1 uncultured Acetobacteraceae bacterium | reverse complement strand
CTCAGGGTCACCGTCGCGAGCATCAGCGCGACGGCTGTCAGGATCCGACTTCTCTTCCGCGTCATAACAACACCTCGTCTTGGGGCCTGCTGGCACAGCCGACGAGGCGCCGCGATTGTGGCAACCGCATGGAGGTGGCGTATCATCCTGAAACCCGGATGTCGGGCTGGATGACTATGGCCGGTGCAGCCGCATTGTTGCACGGAGTCTGCTTGATAAGGGAACGCCGAGTATTCCGACGAAGCAACCGGAGGTTTGATGACTCCGCCGTGACAGGACGATGTCCTATCTCGGTTGACCCGCCTGCATCTCCTTGAACACCTCCAGGCCACGCCGGAAGGCATCAACGCCCTGATGATGGAACGCGATCGACGCCTGGGTGGTGTCTTCGGTGCCGCTGATGGATCGCAGCTCGCCACTTTCCAGGTCCGCTATCGTTTGCTCCCCGAGCTCGATCCGCCGCTTGTACTCCACGATCAGTTGGTCGACGGCAGAACGGAGTTGATCATCCATGATAACGGCTTTTCCTGTGCGGCTTGGCCGGGTTACCCGAGGAGGCCGTGCGAATGCATGCGCGGCGACCTAGTGCTGGCCGCAGCCGCAGCGGTTTGGCTGGGCGAGGATCTTACCGCAGCC
Organism: uncultured Acetobacteraceae bacterium; assembly: GCA_964236745.1. Lineage (GTDB taxonomy): Bacteria > Pseudomonadota > Alphaproteobacteria > Acetobacterales > Acetobacteraceae > Lichenicola. The sequence goes on along the minus strand of CAXSHC010000163.1, from coordinate 1,620 downwards.
GACGCGGTGGTTGAGCCGGGACGCGAACAAGGCAGGGCCGCGGTTACGGCCGACGCGGGAGCAGCAGGACCGGTTGCCGGGAAGTTGCATACCTGTTCGTATACCCGCCGACCAGCCGCCCATTATGCGTTGATTTCGCTATAGTGCTGGCGGACCCGAAAGGATTCGAACCTTCGGCCTTCGCCTTCGGAGGGCGACGCTCTATCCAGCTGAGCTACGGGTCCGGCAACGGCTGCATAGCCCGAAGTGCCGAGGATTGCCAGTACCCTCCGGGCGGGTCAGGGCCTGGACGATCCGTCCGCCAGCCCGTCCAGCCCGGACGGGAGCCAGATCGGGACGGTGCCGTGCCATCCCCCGTCCGCCATCCAGGTGGCGGCGGCGATCTCACCCCCGGACGGCAGCGGCAGGTCAGGCGTCAGGATCCAGGAGGCGATGTCGTCGGTCACCGCCATGCGGTCGCGGTCGCGCGTCAGCAGGTGGTAGCCGGCCGGGTAGAAGCTGCGCCGCACGTTGTCCGGCAGGTGCGTCCAGGCGGCGGCGGTCGCTTCGGCCGGCACCAGCTGATCATGGCCGCCATAGGCGATCAGCACCGGACCGCGCATCCGGGGGGCAGAGTCCTGCGCCCGGCCCATCAGGTCTACCAGTCCGTGCAGGCTGGCGACGCGGGTGCTGCGCAGGGTCAGGGGGTCAAAGGCGAGGCGGTAGACCGCGTCGCGGTTGTCGGTGGCCTCGATGTGCAGCGGCAGCTCGTTGCCGGTCAGCTCCCAGTCGGGCAGCAGCGTCGCCGCGGTCCAAAGCGACGCTGTCAGCAGCGGGCTCATCTCCTGCCGGCTCCACACCGCCGGGGCCAGCAGGATCGTGCCGGTGACGGGCGGCGCGTCGGGGCGCGCGGCCAGGCACATCAGGATCGCCCCGCCCATGCTTTCGCCCATCAGGTAAAGCGGCACCCCGGGCTCGCGCGCCGCCACTAGGCGGGCCAGTTCGGCCGCGTCGCTCACCATCTGGTCGGTGCCGGCCCAGCGCCCGCGCATCGACGCTCCCCCGAAGCCGCGCTGGTCGGGCGCGTAAACGGTGATGCCGCGCGCCGCCAGCACCGGCGCCGGCAGCTCCCAGGCGTCCCGGCTGTCGTTGAAGCCGTGCAGCGCCAGCACCACCGCGCGCTCCGGCCCCTGCGCCCGCCATACCCGCGCCGGCAGCACCGCGCCGTCAAACAAGGTGAAGCGGAGGTCGGGCGGCACGAGGCGATGGTCGGCCGCGCGCCGTGCGGCGTCCACCGGCACCGCCAGCGGCCTGTGCACCGGCATCGCCATGCAGCCGGCCAGCAGCAGCAGGACGCAGGCCGGCCAGCACAGGCACAGCGTGACGGAAACGCTTGAAGCGGCGGATATCCTGGGAATGGGGCAGAGGTTCCAAAGCGGGACGGTCCTGCGTATCATCCCGTCTCCATCTCGGCCACATGCAAGGCGACACAATGCCGTTCGGCGCATCGACACCCACCCCGCAGCTCGGGCCGGAGGCGATCGAGACACACACCGTCACCAGCCGGGTGGTCAGCTGCGACGGCGGGGCCGGCGCGCTGGGCCATCCCCGGGTGTGGCTGCGCATCGTCGAGCAACAGAC
>CAXSHC010000162.1:3972-7049 GCA_964236745.1 uncultured Acetobacteraceae bacterium | reverse complement strand
AGAGCGGCCCGCCGTCACGACGGACGCGGCCGACGATCGCATGCCGGTTGTCGCGCAGCAGGGCTCGGCTGACCCTGACGCGCTGTGGATCGACGGCGGCCAGTTCGGCCGGCGCAGCTATGCCGATCAGATCGCCATGAAGCTCGGGGGCTCCGTCAGAAGCGAAGGGCAGGGACGTCAGGTCGTGTATGTCGTCCGGGAAGGACCGTTCCAGCGGACCTCCGATGCGGATGCCGCTCTGGACCAGGCCCGTCATGCCGGGGTAACGGGAGCACGTATCATCGTCGAGTAGGGATCGAAGTGCCTAGTAGACGGCTGTTGCTGACCGGTGCCGGAAGCTTGGTGCTTCCTTCGTTCCTCACGAGCAGGAGGGTGGTTGCTCGTCCCAATCGTGCTGCCAAGCCGCTGGCCAGACCTGCCGCAGCCGAAACGCCGCCCGGGTCGGTTGGAACGGCTGCTGACACGCCTGTCGGACCGCTCGATACCGAGGCACGCTGGGCGTTCATCAGCGACTTCCAGACCGGCGCTGTCCTGCTCCAGAAGGCGGCGGACGAGCGCATGCCTCCGTCGTCGCTTACCAAGCTGATGACCGCCTATCTCGTGTTCGGCATGCTGAAGTCAGGGCGGTTGCACCTCGACCAAATGCTCCCGGTCAGCGAAAAGGCCTGGCGGATGCAGGGCTCGAAGATGTTCGTGCCGCTGGGCGCCCAGGTCTCGGTTGCGGACCTGATACGCGGCATGCTCATCCAGTCGGGCAACGACGCTTGCATCGTCCTGGCCGAAGGCATTTCCGGCTCCGAGGAGCAGTTCGTCGCGCAGATGAACGCCACGGCCAAGACGCTCGGCATGACGAACACGCAGTTTCGCAATGCCACGGGCTGGCCTGATCCGGACCATCTGATGTCGGCGCGAGACATCGCCACCCTGGCGCGCCACCTCATCGCCGACTTCCCCGACGACTACCATTTCTTTTCGGAGAAGGACTACAAGTTCAACAACATCAACCAGGGCAACCGCAACGTCCTCGTCGACAAGGGTCTTGCCGATGGACTGAAGACCGGGCATACCGACGCTGGGGGATTTGGGCTTTGCGTCAGCTCCGAGCGGAACGGCAACCGGATCATCGAGGTCGTCAACGGACTACCCTCTTCCCAGGCCCGTGCCGCGGAAGGTGAACGGCTGCTGAACTGGGCGTTCGCCAACTTCGAGAACGTGCACCTGCTGACACGCGACCAGCCGTTGGGCACGGCGCCGGTCTGGCTCGGCACGGTGCCGGGCGTTCCGGTATGTGCCCCTGCCGATCTGCTGGTGACGGTTCCGCATGGTTGGCAGAACCGGGTGAAGGTGGCGCTGGACTACCAGGCTCCGATACCGGCACCGATCCGGCGCGGCCAGCAGATCGGCCAGATCACCATCTCCGGCGCGTCGGTCGCCGACATCCAGGTTCCGCTGGTCGCGGCCGCTGCGGTGGAGCGCAAGAGCCTTCCGGCTCGCGCCGTCGCCGTGCTCGATCACTTCGTGGGCGGCTCGTGAACGGGCTGTTCGTGACGCTCGAAGGCGGCGAGGGAGCAGGCAAGTCCACCCAGTCGCGCCTGCTCGCCGAACGGCTGGCGAGGAACCACAGGCTGCTGCATACCAGGGAACCCGGTGGCGCTGCCGGCGCCGAGCGGCTCCGTGCACTGCTGCTTGAGGGTGATCACGGGCTCAGCCTGCGAGCCGAGGTTCTCGTACACTTTGCGGCCCGGTTCGATCATGTCGAGCGCACGATCGCTCCCGCGCTTGCCGAAGGGCGACTGGTAATCTGCGACAGGTTTTTCGACTCGACGCTGGCGTATCAAGGGTTCGGGCTCGGCATGGGGGAAGCGGAGCCTCTTGCCTTCATCCGCGACCTGATCGCGCTCACGCCGGTCACACCGGACCTGACGCTGCTGCTCGACCTGCCGCGGGACGTGGCGCGGCAAAGGCTCGCTCGCCGCGGCCGTGACCCGGATCGCTACGAGCGTCTGGACGAGGCGTTCCACCTGCGCGTCGCCGATGGCTTCCGGCAAATCGCCCGCGCGGCGTCGGAACGCATCATAACCATCGACGCGGCCGCCGACGTGGAGCAGGTGCATCGCGCCCTGCTGGACCGGGTCGAAGAGCGTCTCGCTTGATGACCGCCACGCCAGGCGGACAGGGGTGGCTGGCAGGGCACGAGGCGGCCGAGGCGACGCTGGTTGCGGAGGCCATGGCCGGACGGCTGCATCATGCCTGGCTGATCGCCGGCCCGACGGGGATTGGCAAGGCAACCCTGGCATTCCGCTTTGCCCGCTGGCTGCTTGCCGGTTGTCCAGGAACCCGACTCGAGGTCGCCGACACCGATCCGGTATCGCGACGGGTGGCCGCCGGAACCCATGCCGACCTGTTGGCGGTCGGCCGTTCCTTCGACGAGAAGCGCCAACGGCACAGGACGGAGATCGTCGCCGACGACGTGCGGCCGATCGGCGATTTCCTTCGCCGCACGGCCGCGGAGGGCGGCTGGAGGGTGGTGATCCTGGACGACGCCGATCTCCTGAACCGCCACGCCGCCAACGCGCTGCTCAAGATCCTGGAGGAGCCGCCGCCACGTGCCGTGCTGGTCCTGGTCAGCAGCAGCCCGGGCCGGCTGCTTCCCACCATACGCAGCCGGTGCCGCCTTCTGCGCCTGGCTCCGCTCGACCTACCGCAGATGATGCTGGCACTGGAACGCCTGCTGCCGGAAGAAAGCGAGGCGGACCGCAGCCTGCTGGCCAAACTCGCCCATGGTGCGCCGGGGCGGGCGGTCGAGCTTGCCCACGAGGACGGCCTCGCCTTGGCGGAGCTGGTACAAGACCTGCTGGATGGTGGCGCCTCCGGCGTTGCAGGCTATGAGCTGGTGGATCGCATCCTGCGCAAGGAACGGGGCTTTGCGACCTTTCTTGCGCTGCTCGGCGATGCCATATCCGAAAGAACCCGGAGAACAACCCGCCATGGCGGGACCCAGTCCGGAACCGACTGTCTCGCCACCTGGCAGAACCTTTATCGCATCTGGACCGACGCGGAACGGTTCAACCTGGACA
>CAXSHC010000162.1:0-3962 GCA_964236745.1 uncultured Acetobacteraceae bacterium | reverse complement strand
TGACACGGCGCTACACCATCACCACCCCGATCTACTACGTGAACGGCGCGCCGCATGTCGGCCACGCCTACACGTCTGTTGCTGCCGACGTGATGGCCCGCTGGCATCGCCTCGACGGCCACGACGTGTTCTTCCTGACCGGCACGGACGAGCACGGCCAGAAGGTCGAGCAGGCCGCCCTGGCCGCGGGCATCGACCCGCAGGACTTTGTCGACCGCGTGTCCGCTGACTTCCGCGCCATGGCCGACGCCATGAACGTATCGTTCGACGACTTCATCCGCACCACCGAGCCGCGGCACCTCCAGGCCTGCACCGCATTGTGGCGTCGCCTGCAGCAGGACGATCACATCTATCTCGGCGCCTACGAAGGCTGGTACGCGACCCGCGACGAAAGCTTCTACGGCGAGGACGAGCTGGTGCTTCGGGCCGATGGCACCCGCGTCGCCCCCAGCGGCGCGTCGGTCGAGTGGGTCACGGAGCCTTCCTACTTCTTCCGGCTGTCCGCCTGGCAGGAGCGGCTGCTCGCCTTCTACGAGGCCAACCCGGACTTCATCGGGCCGGCGGGACGGCGCAATGAGGTGCTGAGCTTCGTTCGCCAGGGACTGAAGGACCTGTCGATCAGCCGAACCAGCTTTCGCTGGGGCGTCCCGGTACCGGACGACCCCGACCACGTGATCTACGTGTGGTGGGACGCGCTGGTGAACTACATCACCGCGCTTGGCTATCCCAGCCTGGACGCACCGCTGTGGCGCTTCTGGCCGGCCGACCTGCATCTGGTCGGCAAGGAGATCATCCGCTTCCATGCCGTTTTCTGGCCGGCGTTCCTGATGGCCGCCGGTATCGAGCCACCCCGTCGCGTGTTCGCCAACGGCTGGTGGACCGCGAACGGCGAGAAGATGAGTAAGTCGGTCGGCAACGTGATCGAGCCGCGTGCGCTGGCGGCCGAGTTCGGAATCGATCCCGTGCGCTACTTCCTGCTCCGCGAGGTCCCGTTCGGCGGCGACGGCGATTTCAGCCGGCGCGCGCTGATCTCGCGCCTGAACGTCGAGCTCGCTAACGATCTCGGCAACCTGGCGCAGCGGACGCTGACGCAGATCGCGCGCAACTGTGACGGTCGCCTGCCACCGGAAGCAGATAACACGGTGGAGGACGCCGCGCTGCTGTCGCAGGCGAAAGCGCTTGTCGACGCCTTGCGCAGCCTGATCGACCGGCAGGCGCTGCACGAGGCGCTGGAGGAGATCTGGAAGGTGGTGCGCGCGAGCAACGCTTACATCGACCGTCAGGCGCCCTGGGCGTTGAGGAAGACCGACCCGGTGCGCATGGGCGTAGTGCTGCGCGTGCTGGCCGACGTCCTGAGGCAGGTCGCAACGGTGCTGCAGCCGTTCATGCCTGGCACCATGGGTCGGCTTCTCGATCAGCTCGGCGTTCCAGCCGCGGATCGCAGCCTCGCGGCGCTTGCCATCCCGCTGGAGGCAGGCACGGCGCTGCCGGCCCCGCAGGGCATCTTCCCCAGATACGTCGAGCCCGCCGTCGCAGATGCGGACTGACGCATGTTGATCGACAGCCACTGTCACCTCGACCATTTTCCTGACAACGAGCTCGACGCGCTGCTGGACCGGGCACAAGCCGCTGGCCTGCGCGGGATGGTGACCATCGGTACCCGCCTGTCGGCAGCACCGTTGAACCGCCGCCTGACCCGGCACGCCAGGCCCGACCTCGCCATCTGGTGCACGATCGGCACCCATCCGGACCACGTAGCGGACGAAACGATGCCAGATCCAGACCAACTGGCAGCCCTGGCTTCCGCTCCAGAGGTGATCGGCATCGGCGAGTCGGGGCTCGACTACTTCCATGGTGAACAGGCGGTGCGGCCGTTGCAGCAGGCGAGCTTCCGGGCGCACCTTCGCGCGGCCAGGATGGCCGACCTGCCGCTCGTCATCCACGCCCGGGATGCCGACGCAGACATGGCCGCGATCCTGGTCGAGGAGCACGAAGCGGGCGGGCCGTTCCGCTTCGTGCTGCACTGCTTCAGCTCCGGCGAGGCGCTGGCCCGCACCGCCCTGTCGCTCGGCGGCTATGTCAGCTTCTCCGGCATCCTGACCTTTCCGAAGTCGGAGGAGCTGCGGCGGATCGCAGGACGGATCCCGACCGACCGCCTGCTGGTGGAAACCGACTCGCCCTTCCTTGCGCCGGCTCCCAGACGCGGCAAGCGCAACGAGCCGTCCTTTGTCGTCCACACCGCTTCCGTGCTCGCCGGCATTCGCGGCGTCGAAGACGACGCGCTCGGCACGCTCACCACCAGGAACTTCCGCCGCCTGTTCAGCAAGGCGGCGTAGCATTGGTGCGCGTCACCATCCTGGGATGCGGCGGCTCCGCCGGCGTACCGATGCTGGGCGGCCCGGACGGGCAAGGCGACTGGGGCGTGTGCGACCCCGGAGAGCCGCGCAACCGGCGCAGCCGGTCGTCGATCGTGGTCGAGAGCACAAATGGCGGCCGTGTGCTCGTGGACACCTCGCCCGACCTGCGTTCCCAGCTGCTTTCGACAGGCGTCGGGCGGATCGACGCTCTCTTCTACACCCACGCCCATGCCGATCACGTCGCCGGCCTGGACGATGTCCGCGGCCTGAACCGCATCCTCGACCGTCCGATCGAAGCGTTCGGCACCGAGCCGGTGCTGGCAGAAATCGAGTCCCGCTTCCGCTACGCCTTTCGGCCATGGTCGCCTCCTGGCTTCTACCGACCGGTCATGCTGTCGCGGCCGGTCGATGCCGGCACCACCGTCGAGATCGCCGGCAGCGATTTTCTGCTGTTCGAGCAGGTGCACGGAAGCGGTACCACGCTCGGCTTCCGCATCGCCGACTTCAGCTACTCGACCGACGTGGTGCGGCTCGACGACGTGGCCCTGTCCATCCTGGCCGGCACACGCATCTGGCTGGTCGACTGCTTTCAGCGCGCTCCGCACCCGGCACATGCGGATCTCGCGCTGGTCAAGCGATGGGCGCAACAACTCGGGATCGGTCGCACGGTCCTGACCCACATGGGCACCGACATGGACTGGGCGTGGCTGCACGCAAACCTGCCGCCCGGCATCGAGGCCGCGCATGACGGGATGATCCTGTCGCTCTAGCTGCGTGGTGCCGCCTTGCCTCGCACCTGCGCCTGCCGGCTGATCCGAATGACGCCGCCTGCAATTTAGTTGAATCGTGCGTTGAGGCAGCGATAGCCTTCATCGGGCGGCGGTTCGACAGCTCCGTCGCGCAGGATTGTTGATGCTGCCCCAACCATGGACGGAAGGTTCCGGCATCCGGATCCTTATCCGCCGCGGCTTCCGGAATGGGACGGGGCGCGCCCAGCATTTTGGGGAGAGGTCTGCATGGCGCCACTCGATGACGTGTTCACCCTCGCAGCCGCCATGCGCGACGAACGGCGCGAAACCGAGATGAGTCTCGCCGAGTACCTCGACCTGTGCGCCGCCGATCCTTCCTGCTACGCGAGTGCTTCCGAACGCATGCTCAAAGCGATCGGCGAACCGGTGCCGATCGACACGTCGAAAGACTCGCGCCTCGCCCGCGTGTTCATGAACCGTACCATCCGGACCTATCCGGCGTTTTCCGACTTCCATGGCATGGAGGAGACGATCGAACGGATCGTCGGCTTCTTCCGCCACGCGGCCCAGGGCCTGGAGGAACGCAAGCAGATCCTCTACCTGCTCGGGCCCGTCGGCGGAGGCAAGTCGTCTCTGGGCGAGCGGCTCAAGAGCCTGATGGAGCACGAACCGATCTACGTGCTCAAAGCGGGCAGGCAGCTGAGCCCGGTGTTCGAAAGTCCGCTCGGCCTGTTCGACGCCGAGCGCATGGGCCCGAGCCTGCTTGCCCGCTACAACATTCCGCGCCGCGTGTTGACCGGCATCGCCAGCCCATGGGCGCTGAAGCGGCTGGAGGAGTTCGACGGCGATCTGTCGC